>JAGCVU010000208.1 GCA_017962175.1 Bacteroidales bacterium
AAATTTGCCAATGCGGATATTACAAAGTTGGATTATGCTGATGAATCGTTTGATAAAGTGTTGGCTGCCAATGTTATCCATATAGTAGATGACCCCAAGAAAGCAATGAGCGAACTTTGGCGAGTTTGCAAAACGGGCGGCAAAATCATTATTCCAACATATATTGCTCACAGCACCAAGAGCGCTAATTTTGCAATGAAGTTTTTTAATTTTCTTGGTGCCGGATTTCAGCAAGAGTTTACTTATTCATCGTACCAAGAGTTCTTTAAATCAATGGGTTACAATGTATCTCAATATTACACCGCCGATGGAAGAATGCCTTGCTGTGCGGCTATTATAGAAAAAAAGTAGAGTTTTTTGAAGTAGCGAAATTGTTTTTTCCTTAAATTTGCGATAATTCAAGTTATTAATTTTATAAAATTTTATCATTATGAAAAAAATATTTTTCACATTGCTGACTGTAATGTTTTGTGTGTCAGCATTTTCGCAAACTGTAGAAACTATCCGCAAAGATTATGCAGATGCTTTGGCTCACGCTAAACAAATTAACGACCCCGAATACCCCGTAAATAATAAGTTTAAGGTGGTAACAGAGCAAATGATGCCGGGCTCAGGTTCTCACCAAGTAACGGCAAATTTTTATTATTATGAGGACGAAAATGAAGAGTCGCCATCTGACATCACCAAGTCAATTTATTATGTTACACACAGTTACAATTGGGCTGCGCGAGAATATTACGAAGAGTATCTCTATACCCGAAACGGCAAAATCGAATTTATTTATCAAAGGGGTTATGATGATGATTTTCAGTTATATGAATACCGTTTTTACTTTGATGCCAAGGGCGTAATCAAGGTGATTGTAAAACGCAAAAAGGATGACGACAGCGCCCTTACCCAAGAGTACAGCGGAGCCACCGTAACTGACAAATACAAAAAGGCTTACGATGCAGCCGTAAAACAATCGGAATATTTCAAAGGGTTGTTTGATACGCTTAATTATTTTTCGTATTAGTTACCAGCCAATCACTTGAAATGCCGCAGTATACTGCATTATAAGGGCTTTTGAGTGTGCAAAGAAAATTACTCCGTCGGATGGGGAGTGAATTTCTGATAAAACCGAGCCGTTGAAGGTGTCGAGGATTTTGGCAATTAATTCACCTTGTCGAACTTCGGCACCGGCGGTTTTGAGTTTATAAAAAAAGCCTGCGCGTTCTGCCATAACGGTTTGAAAATCAGCATCGTTTAACATTCTTGAAAGATAGCCTCCGTGGTAATCTTTGGTGATGATTCCAATTTGAGAAAGAAAGCGCATCACGGCGTTCCAAGTTAAGTGAGCATCTTTTTTGTCGATGGTGTCGGTGGTGCCGGCGTAAATGGAGTATGCAGCCGAATTCCAAACTTGCCAATTGTAGTTAAGCATCACGGTATCAAATGGTTCGGGCGTTTTTAGATATACGTATGGAAGACCAAATTTTTGTGCGTCGTCGGTGATGTCGGTAAAAGTTTTAATAATGCGCACGTGGGGCACAAATTCGCCCGGAAAATGATAACTTGCCAACTGAATGCCGTAACGATAATCTTTGATGGCTTCAAACACCGCTGAGGCAATGCGTTGAGTGGTTTCGCCCTCGTTGTAGCCGGGAAACATGCGGTTGATGTCGGTGTTGTCCATTGGCCAAAAACGCTTGTTGATGTTCATAGAAAAATGATTGACCGACGGAATTACAAGTATTTGAAAATCTTTGCGTAGCAAACCTTTTTGTTCAAAATCGCACAAAAGTCTAACTATCTGACTACAAACAAATTGTTGCTGAATTTCGTCGCCACGCATAGCACCCACAATGGCAACCGATTTTTCGCCTTTGCCAAACAAAAAACCATTGATGTGAAACGGTTCGCGATAAGGCGATTTCATTGAAAATATCTTTATCTTTTCCATATCTAACCAATTATAATTCTTGCTATTAGCGAACCAAAATATACCACAGGATAGGCGCGGATTGTCATTATTTTTCCGCCTTCGGGGGCTGTTACCACTGAAAGAATTTTGCCTTCGAGCGGACTTACAATTTGCCCGATTTCTTCGCCCTTTTTAACATTTTCGCCGTAGGTTTTTGTTGGCAGAAAAATACCCGAAGCACCTGCGTTTACAAATGCTACTCCATCGCCGCTAACTATCGTTGGTTCAGTTATTTGCGCTGATATTTCACCCTCATACATTCCAATATTTTTCATTAAATTGAGAATACCGAAAAAGAGCCTTTGTCCGTATTCGGGCGTTATGCGCATTCCCACACCTGTTTCTACCACTATCGTTTTCACACCCAACGAGTTGAGCGAGTGAGCAAGCGTGGATTCAAGCACGGTGGCGGCGGGATGCACCCAAATTAAATCAACATTGAGCATAGCGGCGTAGGGGAGGAGGTTTTCGGCGGTATTAACGTTGATTCGAGCCTGCGGAAGTTCGCGCAAAAATATATTGCTGGCGTGTATATCTATCGCAAAATCAGCGGTTTTGATGTCCTCAATAATTGCGTATGCCACTTCGTCGGAAAGCGAACTGAGTTTTTTGCCCGGGAAAATACGGTTCATATCAAGGTCGAAACCCGGCATTCCTCGCGTTATGGTGTCGATTCCAAGAGGGTTGAGGGCAGGGTAAACGTCTACTGTGCCTGAAATTTTATCGGCATTGCGTTGAAGAAAGTCCGTTAAAAGGTAACAGACGTACTGTCCTTCTAACTCGTCGCCGTGTGTACCCGTTACTACGCAAAGCCTTTTGCCGGAGCGATGTCCGGTGATAACTTGCTTTTGTATAATGAGTTGCTCCTCTATTGGCAAGGAAGCCGAAAAAACTGTCGTTGTCATATTCTTTTTACCGAAATATTGATTTCAAGATTTTCGAAAATGTTTCCGCCCGAAAAAACGCCACGGTTTAGCGAACAATCTGATGCATCGCGACCGTCGGCAATTTTGATGTAACCCTCTGAGACTGTGCGATTTTCGGTGGCATCGATACCGTGCCACGTGCCGTTGTAATATGCCTCGGTCCAAGCGTGACTAAGGGTAAGCCCCTCAACATAACCCGAAACGTATCGCGCCGTAATACCCACGCCACGCAAACACGCAATTAAAACGTGCGAAATATCCTGACATACTCCGCAGCGGTTTTCAAAGGCTGTTTGCGCCGAGGTGGCAATGTTGGTAGAGCCGGGGGTGTAACTTATTAATTCTCTTACTTTTGCGGCAAGGTTTGTAACTGTTTCTGCATCATTGCTGCATTTGGCACTAAGGGCAAAATCGAGCATTTCGGGTGTGCAAGTGGTAAGGCGTGTGGGAAACCTGAAAACGGGATTGCACACGCTCTCAGCACCCTCAGAATAGTCTACAATGCCGTGCGAAAGTACCGAAAACACGTTGTGCGGCTCAATGATTTCGCCCCAAAAGAGTGTGTTGCCAAAACCGTCGCGTTGATCAAAATATCGCCAACAACCGGGAATGATTGTTCCGCTTTTGATAACGTGCTGATATTCGGTTTCTTTGGGTACACATCGTAGCAAAAATGCGTGCGAGTTTACCTCTTGCGAAAACTTTGATTTGCTCGAAAATTCATACACCCACGGCATAATTACGCATTAAAAAGAGTGTTGATACAATCGAGAATTTCGGCGGTGTCGCTACCGTTGTTTTTGCCGCTGCGGTGTTCGATAAGAGTTCTAAGCCGCTCAGTTTTAAGCACATCGGTAACCGAAGTAAGCATCCGCGCATTGGTAAGCACGCCGCCTTTGAGTATCTCGTTGATTTTGTCCCAATTGGCAAGAAGTCTTACATTGAGGTCCAACGATTCGAGCCTTCGCCCAAGACGTAAGATGTTCATTTTCAGGATTTCTACCACGGTTTCATCGATACTTCCCCAAAACGAAAGCATATAATCGCAAACCGGTTGCAAAAGGCTGATTCCGGCATTGGTGAGCGAACATTTTTCCATCACATCTAACGCTAAGTGTATGTACGACAGCGATTCAGACGTGATATCATCGCGAAGTTCTATGCCATTGTCAAACGCGCGAACCAGCATAGAATACACGCTGTAAGGATTTGTCTTGTCGTAAAGATATTTTACGGCAAAATCTTTGGCACCGTTGTAACTATCTGGTATACATACTCTTTGACAATATACCTTGTAAGCATCTTCGCTACCGTCGATATCATAATCGATATATTTTTTTACGGCATTTAGGCTAATAAAAACCCGCTCTACATATCGTCCAAGCCAATACAAACGGTCTGCCTTTGCCTTTGAAACTGTTGTGTTCATTTTTTTAATAATTATGCATTATGAATTATGAATTATGCATTAAATATTATGCATTGTCAATCACCCAAGTATCCTTAAAACCACCACCTTGCGACGAGTTGACGATAAATGAGCCGGGAGTGCGCGAAAATCTTGTGAGTCCGCATTTCCAAACCTTTGTTTCACTGCCAGTTACCACGTATGCGCGGAGGTCGGCCTTGCGTTCCACAATTTTACCGTCTTCGATAATTGGAAGGTCTTTAAAATCAACCACATGCTGAGCAATCCAACGGCGCGGTTCTTTAACAATAAGGTCGTGAATTTCTTTGAGTTTTTCTTGCGAAAGATTTCCACAGAAAATTACGCCATAGCCGCCAGCCTCTGCAACGTCCTTAATCACAAGGTTTTGCAAATGTTCCAACACATATTTTCTGTCGTCGGGATAAAACGGTAGAAACGTAGGTGCATTTTGCAAAATCGGGTCTTCATCGAGATAATACTTAACCATCTTAGGCACAAAGTAATAGATACCCTTGTCGTCGGCAATTCCGTTGCCCGGAGCGTTAACAAGTGCAAGCGAGCCGTTTTTGTAAACCTGCATTATGTTTGGAACGCCGATAAGCGAATCGGAATTAAAGATTTCAGGGTCTAAATATTCGTCGGAAATTCTGCGGTAGACAGTACCCACGGGCTGTTTTTTGCCGCCAATGCCGAGATAATAGAGAATGCCGTTTTCTACACGAAGGTCGCGGTTTTCTGCCAACACAGCACCGGTTTTTTCGGCAAAATATGAGTGCTCAAAATATGCAGAATTGTAACGTCCCGGGGTGAGAATCACGTTGATAGAATCGTCCAGAGGGTTGACATAATCGAGCATTTGACGCAAAAGTTTAGCATAATTGCGGTTGTCGCTCACGGTGTTGTTTTCAAACGTTACGGGCGATACGCTTCGAGTTATCTCTCTCGCTATCAACGGATAAGACGCTCCCGACGGAATCCTAAGATTATCCTCCAAAATATACCAATTGCCATCCTTGCCGTTTACAAGGTCGATGCCGGCAATATGCGCCCACACGTTTTTTGGCGGAACAATATCCTCGCAAAAAGGCAGGTATCCCGACGACGAGTAGACAAAATCTTCGGGCAAAACGCCGTCTTTGATAATCTGTTTTTTGCCGTAAATATCTTTGAGAAAGGCATTTAAAGCATCTACCCTCTGTATTAGTCCCTTTTCGAGCATTTTCCACTCTCGTGCCGAAATTTTACGCGGAATCGGGTCGAACGGGAAAATTTGCTCTTTAAACGTGCCGTTCTTGTAAATTCCGAACCTCACTCCATAGCGCGACATCCATTCGTTCACGCTGTCTCTTTGTGTAATTAAAGCGTCCATATTAATTGCTTTTAGTTTATATGCAAATATACGTAACGCAAGAGGCGTTTGACAATGGTTTCAAAAGGGTTTAAGTGTATAACTTATTCAAAATCCGTGAAAAACTTATGCCAATGGATAATATCAATATCTTCATTTAGATTAAACTTATTGCGCCAACGAAAGTCAAAAAAATAAATTCACATAATAATTTAATACATTTACTAATGAAAAAACTGTTTTTAACTTCTTGCTTAATTATGGCATCCACATTATTTGTATCGGCGCAAAATGTTAAACTGCCCGAACCCGACAAAAACGTTTCGATGACCCTCTATCAGGCATTGCAACAGCGCAAATCGGTGCGCGAATACAGCACCAAAGATATTGACGATATGAAACTTAGCCAACTGCTTTGGGCTGCCGTGGGCATCAACCGTCCCGACGGACACCTGACCGCACCCACCGCCGTAAACGCTCAGGACATTACCGTGTATGTATGTCGCAAAGATGGCGCGTATCTCTATGTGGCTAAGGACAATACGCTTCAAAAAGTATCCGACAAGGACTTGCGTAAATCGGTAGCATCAGCACAGGCATTTGCCGCCGAAGCGCCCATCAGTCTTGTAATTATAACCGACAACGCCAAATTTCGCGGCGGAAGTACCAATGGACCAACGATTTCAGGCGCAATTGATGCCGGCTATGTAAGTCAGAACATTGATTTGGCTTGTGAGGCATTAGGACTTTGCACCGTTCCCCGCGCCACTATGGACAAAGAGGCTTTGAAAAAAGAATTGAAACTCACAGATTCTCAGAATCCTATCCTCAATCATCCGATTGGATATAAGAAATAGGTATGAAAGTTTTGATTCTAAACGGAAGTCCCAAATCAGAGGGCAACACAGCCGTGGCATTGCACGAAGTGGA
>JAGCVU010000209.1 GCA_017962175.1 Bacteroidales bacterium
CAATTCCTATTGCAGCCAACGTGGGCGGTATCGGTACTCCTATTGGAACTCCTCCCAACATGGTGGCTATGAAATTCTTAAACGATCCTGAGGGTCTCGACCTCGGAATCTCGTTTGGCGAATGGATGCTCTATATGGTTCCGCTCGCTTTGATTATCCTCGTTATCGCGTGGTTTATCTTGCAGAAAATGTTCCCCTTTACTCAGAAAACTATCGAGATACATATCGAAGACGGTTTCCACCTCAAGGACACCAAATCGTGGATTGTGCTTATCACCTTTATAGTAACCATCCTTCTCTGGGTAACCGAAAAACTCACAGGTATCAACTCTAACGTTGTGGCATTGATACCGTTGGCCGTGTTTGCCGTAACAGGCATCTTCACAAAAGACGACCTCAAAAAAATCGATTGGGATGTGCTTTGGCTCGTTGCCGGCGGCTTCGCAATCGGAGTTGGTCTCGAAAAGACAGGTCTCGCCGAGCACCTTGTACAAGCAATTCCGTTTAGCAGCTGGCCCACAATGCTCATCATTGTCGGTAGCGGAATTCTCTGCTGCGTAATGAGTACATTTATGAGCAACTCGGCTACTGCAGCGCTGCTTATCCCCATCCTTTTGGCTGTGGGCAAGAGCATTCTTCCGCAGCTCGAACCCTACGGCGGTATCTCTACATTGCTCATCGGATTGGCACTCAGCGCATCGTTTGCAATGGCATTACCGATTAGCACACCGCCCAACGCATTGGCATACGCCAAAGGCTTTATCAAACAAAAAGATATGGCTTTGGTAGGAATTGTGGTAGGTGTAATCGCCATCGCCCTCGCCTACGTAGAATTAATATTATTCAAAGGCTTGTAGATTATAAACCACACTTTTATATAATAGACGCGGCGAAAAAATAATTCGCCGCGTTTTTTTTTGCATCGAATTGATTTGCTTCTATTTATTCACCCACCATAGCACCTCTTTGGCCATCGTTAAAAACTCTTAGCGAGAATGCCAAACTTGAATTCGTTTCGCTGTTGATTAAAGCAATGCCATTGAACGAATCTTCCACAGTGTAGCGCAGTTCGTTGGCGTGGGTGTAAAGGTAGTAACAGATGTTGAGCGCAGGCTTTTCGGTGCGGGCAATATGCTGTTCGATGTATTTGTCGCCAGTGTTGAATTTAAAAGAGAGTTCCGATGGGTTGCCGTCTTTGTCGGTTATGCGCAGTAAATAGTCTTTGTTAGTAGACGCACCTTTGATTTCAGGTATTGCAAATCTGAAACCTGCAAGACAGTCGTCGGCTTGGTTGTTGTTGCCGGTGTTGAGGTTTACAATAAACAAATCGGCGTTGTTGGGCGTTAAATTTGCATCAAACGGCTGTATCGAAACAAACGGCTTTTTGTTTTCGAGATGAAAGTAAGGGGCTATTTCGGTAAAGTCGCCGCAGTTGTCGCCCGAATGTATATTTTCAAAGTCGTCGCGAATGAATGTGTTGTCGTTGATAAAACTTCGCACAAGCAATGCCGTTAAAGCCGCTACAAAGCACCAAAACAAGATGTTGGTTGCCCTCAGATACCTTTTTTTGCTTTTTTGGGCCGACGACAATTCGGTTTGCAAACCTTCAAGGTAGTTTTTCACGTCGGGATATTCGTCTAACTGTTTCAAAGAGTTGCAGTTGAGTTGCACCTGACGGTAAGTATAGTAGTCGGTAGAGGATTTATCGTAGTATTTAATGGAAATAATGAGCATAGGCAGACCCACCATAAAACTCAGCATAGCGGTAGTAACATTGAAAAATGCTACTGGCGAAAGTATGCAATATGACGCAAAGGCAATGCAAAACAGCATAACCTTGTCTCGGAAAGCGTCGCCATAATTTTTGGGAAACGACGACTTGTATTCCGAAAGCCCCAATTCAATCAACTTAATCTTGTCTTGAAATTGTTTCTTGCCAGATTCGGGCTGGGCAGTTGTATTGTCTATATTATTCATAATCAAGGTTATTTAGAAGGTTGTTCGGATTTAAAAATAGAATAATCTTTATCGATATTATTGTCGATGTATTTTTCGGCGGAGGGCTTTACCACTAACGGAAACAGCATTGACAAAAACAAGAGCGCAACCACAATGGTGATAATCAAGCGGTTTTTACGCTTGTTGCTTTCAACTTTTTTGATTTCGCTGCCAAGTTGGGCTAAGTATTTTTTTGCTTCGGCGTTGTCGCCATACACTTGCTGCACAAGCCTTACGTACATATTCCGCTCGTTGAGGGCGGTGTAATACATTTCGTCGGCAGTTTTCACAGGCGAATGGTCATCTCGGTTTAAGATAATGCCCCAAAACACCAACGGAATGGCCACCACAAAGGCACATATTCCCCATCCTCCCGGATAAGAAAACGACGATATCAAGAGCGCAAGTGAAAAAATTACAAGCAACGTGCCCTTGTTGGCTAATAAAACGGATAAAGCCGAGGGTTTGTATGCAAATTGTATTTTGATAACGCTTTGGCTGATGTTGTCGATAAGGTTTTTGATGTTGATGTCGGAATCTTGACGGGCGTGGTGCACGTGTCCACAATGGGTGCAGATGTTGCTAATAAGCGGAAACGGTGCTCCACAGTTGGGACATAACTTGGGTTCGCTGTCGGGTTCTACGGTCTTTTGATTTTCGGCGCGGATTATGTCGGCGACCTCACCAGTGATGTTGGCAATCGAGACTTTTTTCTCAAACATATTACCGCAAAACGGGCATTGGTCTGTGATGAGCGGTATTTGTGCGCCGCACGATGGGCAACTTTTCAACTCTTCTTTGGTAAACGTGCTTAGTCGGCGGGCAAGGGCGTTGTTTAAGAATGTATTGATTTCAAGTTCCGAAATATTTTCTGCGACAGCCTCTTTTACAATAGTTTCGCGTTCCTTAAAGGTGAGCACACGGTCGGCGAGCGCAAGGTTCACAAGGTCGATTATGTGTTTTGATATGGCCATAGTAAGATTATTGCAGATTGTTAACTATTAGTTTACCTTCACAAATATATAAAATAAATTACAACAAACAAGAGAAGCATAAAAAAATAATCAAAACTTTGTTATATTTGTACCAAAAATTAACTATTTAAAAAGATATGAACAAAAGTATTCTACTATCAGCATTTTTGGCTGCAAGTTGCACATTGTTTTCGTGCGAAAGCCAAGCACCGCAAACCTCCAACGGTATTACAGTTATCGACGTAGACCACCCAAACATTAATGAGCCATTACCCAACGACCAAATTATCGAATCGGCAACATTGATTCCGCTCAAAGGCGACTTTATGTTTAAAGCCCTTTACGACATATTGTTTAGCAACGACAGAATATTTATTTTAGACGATACTAACAATGCTGACGAAATTGTTAAAATATTTGATAATAACGGCAACTTAATCAAGTGTTTGCGCAAAGGCTCAGGTCCTGGCGAAATTGATAATTGGACTCATTGGTATTGGGACGAAAAGGTTCAAAGGCTATATGTATACAACTCCACAAGTTGGATAATTTTTGACAAAGACGGCAATTTTATAGAAAAACGCGAAGTTCCTATTAAGTATTGGTCAATGAGCCGATTTGGAGATGAGTTTGTTTTCCATTGTGCAGATCACAACGTCAACGATAGTCTTGGGAACAAGTTTTTTATCACCGACACCACATTCAATATCAAATACAGCGCAATGAAAGCAATGTACAAAACACCTCTATTGATTGTTTCACCGAGTGAGCGTTTTTTTGGACAATCTAACGAAGCACCGTGGTATGTGCGTGCCGACACCGTTTACAATGTGCAAAATACTCAACTTGTTCCACGATATATTTTTAAGTTTGAAAACCGTCTTGACGACTCGGAATTAGAGAAAGACGTTGCAAGCCTATCTGAAATTACCGGCTACATTCCAGGAAGATACCGCGACAATGGAACAACACAGACTCTTAACATTTCTACCATTACCGGCAAGGTTAACAATTACGTTGTAAGAGACAAAAAATCAGGGCATTATTTTGTATTAAACTTTAATGGGTCAGAAGAAGATCGTTTCCCTCCGTTTTATTTACGAGCCACACCGTGCGGCAACGATTGGGCAGTATCAATCGACGATTATTCTTACAATGAGTACATTCCCGAAATTATGCCTTTTGTAAGCGAGAGCGACAAAAAACTGTTAGAGGAGTTTCAGGTTGAGGATAATCCCATTATTGTAAAATTTAAGACCAAGGAGTTTTAATAAATATTAGCCATTGGTACGCAGATTATTAATTTGTGGCAGAAGTCACTATTGATGATTTGTTTAAGGATTTGTAGAACCTTCCCCGCTCCTCAAATTCCCCGGTGTAACGCCCAAATGTTGCCTTACATACTTGCCAAAAAACGATGGACTTGCAAAATTTAATACATCGCAGATTTGCTTAATACTTAGGTCGGTGTCGCGGAGATAGTAGCGGATGTTTTCTATCGCCTGACCCGTTATCCATTCGAGAGGGGTTTTGCCAGAATGTTTTTTGCAAATAATTGTGAGGTATTTGGGCGTAATGCACAATTGTTTAGCGTAATACTGCACACTGCGGTTGCGAACGTCACCCGAATGAAGAAGGTCGAGAAACCGCTGAAAATATACCGACGGCGACGAACGCATTTTTACCGAAGGGTTGCTAACATCCTTGTTGATAGAGGCTTTCATTGCCCCACATAATGCCAACATTGCCGCACGCAGTAGCGATTGAATTACTTCGTTGCTATAATAAATATGATTGGGACCGCACTCCATTACAAGTTTTAGCATAGAATAAAAATGGTCGTAAAAGAGTATGGCGTCATCATCGAGAGTTAAAATATTGTTGCGGTGAATGTACATAGTTTCGTTCCAAATGCTGATTTTTTCGTGGAGAAAACTCTGCAACATTCTATCAGAAAAGAACATAGCCTTCAACTTAAAGTCGGGACTAAGCATAAGGTCGGTGATAATGGCATTTTTGGGAACAACCGCCACTTGGTTTTTGTTAAGTTCCACCTTGTTGGAGTTCATCATTGCCGTAACACGTCCCGAAGTGCACACAGCAATGCCATTGAGCGAAATATGCGCCGAGCCAAATTCGGCAAACTGCTGCACATCGTCTACAACAACAATATCGTTGTCGCTGTAACTTACTTTTATACAGTCGTTATCGGTAAGGGTTTGGAGGGTTACTTCTTCTTGGTGCATTGTTATCGATTCAATTTTAATGCAAAGAAACTAAATTTAATTGTAAAATATCAGGGTAGATTATTTTTTTGAATGTTTTTCCCGAAAGAGGGTATTCTTTTTCGTCATTTTTTGTATCTTTACAGCGAAATGCATAATCTGAATTAGCAATGGAAAATAATAACAGAGAAGTGATATCGTTGATAAGCAAAACTGTTCGCTCTGCCGACCCTACTGCCGAAGCCATCTTATTTGGTTCCCGGGCACGTGGTGACGCACGCTCCGATTCAGATTGGGATGTTGTTATCATTGTTGATACTCCCGAAGTGTCGCAAACACAGTTTAAAAAACTCAGTTACGATATTTGGGTAATGGGTCTTGACCGTGGAATGGAAATTAATCCATTGATTTATACCCGCCAACAATGGGATAATTCGCGACCCACATTGTTTAAGTACAACGTAATGAAGGATGGCATAAGAATATGATGACAGACCAGGAAAGGCGCGAAATAGTTTTGTACCGTTTGGAAAAGGCTGCTAATACATTAGAGTACGCTCAACGTAATTTAAATTATGGTATGTATAGCGTTGCCGCCAACAGGCTTTACTACGCCTTTTATTATGCTGCGAGTGCATTGCTTATAAGTGTAAAAATTGAGGCTCATAGTCATTCTGGGGTTCAGTCAATGATGCATTTTCATTTTGTAAAATCAGGGAAACTCTCTGAGGATGATGGCATTCTTATGCGGCGTTTGTTTGTTATGCGGCAGTCATCGGATTATGAAGATTTTGTTGATTATCAGAAAAATGATATTGAACCGTTATTTCCATTAACAGAGGCACTTATTAATAAAATAAAGGGATTTGTAGAGATATAATAAACCCATCACACCTACATCGAAGGGATGAGCAGTGTGAGGGGTTATTAGAAATACTTTCTTAGAGACGTTGATATAATGATATTATTTATTCGTTGTTATAGGACTAGACAAATCACTATTCATTAATTATTTTTTGGATTTTTGTCTTCATTTTTTCAAAATGTACGCATGTGAGGCAGAAACCTTTCATCATAGGATTACTCATATCTCTTCCAAATGGTGCGTATTGTTTTGCAGGTAAATGCTTGGCTTCGTTTAGATTTTGTTCAAACCCGCCAGTCATAAGATGTGTCTTTACTTGAAGATACTCTAAATCTCTGTAAGTGATTTTCACTCCACCTTCCTTCACATCAATGGCAGAAACAAAATGAACGTGAATTTTAGTATCTGCCGTAACTTTTAGGATTACACCAACCGACTCAGAATATTAATTAATTGTTATACGTTTGGTGTCATCATAAAAAGTAATGTTTTTGGTATCCTTCGATGATAGCCAATCCTTTATTCCGGCATAAATGTCGTCTGTGGTTTTTCCCGAATAACTTATGGTTTCGGTGCGTTCCACTTCTCCTTCGTCATTAATAACGAAAACATCTTTTTGATTTTCAACGGCTTTATCATATTTTAACTTGCCGTCAGTTTTACCGTCCCATTGGTCGATAAGTTCGTCATTCAAGAGAGTTTCAGTAGAAAACTGAGCGAATGACACGGTGTTGCTCAATGCAACAATGCTCAATACAATTAAAATTCTCTTCATTTTTTAAGAATTTAAATATTTAACAATTGCCGCAACCCAAAGCGAAATTTACATATACAAAAAGACGTGGGTTACCATACTTTGGCTCGTCCCGCATCCAGAGGCCTTCGCATTGCCCACAACACCGAAACGAGCAACGCATAGACCCACGTATATATGTAACATTAACCTATACAACAAGTGCATAAGCCGATTGTACATACAACATGGGCATCTACCGTCACTCTGTCTTGGGTGTTGTTAGAAAGTTGCGAAGTTTCTGAATACCAAGGCAAAGCGTTAAGTAAACGCCTTTTATGTTGTCAGTTGTAAAACTCTGACATTGCAAATATACAAAATTATTTATTAAGGTGTATATATTCAAAAAAGAATATCGAAAATATTTGTAACTTCCTTACCAAAGACTGAATCCTGACAATAATCTCCCATATAGCACATTTTTATCGAAAAATCGGAAATAATATATGTGCAAAAACACCATATATTTGCAGTGAAATAATATAATTGAAATGAAAAGGATATATTTGCTATTGTCGGCGGTGACGATAATGGGTTGCGGCTCAAACGAGCAGGTTCGCGAAAAATTACCCACAAGGGTTGCCACCGAAACCGTTGAAGTTACCCAAAACGCATCGCAGCGCGTATACACCGGCATTGTAGAAGAAAACCAAGCCGTGTCGGTAAGTTTTACAAATATGGGCGTGGTTAAAACCGTTGCTGTAAATGAAGGTCAGCAAGTAACCAAAGGTCAACTAATTGCTCAAATCGACGATACTCAGGCGCAAAACCTTTTGGCAGCATCCAAGGCAGCCGCTGCACAAGCCGACGACGCTCTTGAACGTTACAAAATGCTTCACGACAAAGGTTCAATGGCAGAAGTGCAATGGGTAGAGGTAGTTAGCAAAACCGCTCAGGCTAAATCGCAATTAGAAGCCGCTCAAAAAAATCTTCAAGACACACGCCTTACTGCGCCGTCATCGGGCATAATTGGCAAAAAGTTTATTGGCGCAGGCGAAACAGCACTGCCGTCGCAACCCGTGGTGACAATTTTAGACATCAACACCGTTAAAATCAAAGTATCTGTTCCCGAAAAGGAAATATCCAACATTGCCAACGACACCAAAACCGACATCAAAGTGGATGCGGCGGGAGTAAGCGCAAAGGGCGGCAAAATCGAAAAAGGAATACTTGCCGACGCTCTTACACACACCTACGACGTAAGAATCAACGTTGTCAACTCTAACCATAAACTTCTGCCCGGAATGGCTGCCGAGGTAAACTTTTTACTCAGCACTCAAAATAACACAACCGAAAGCGTTATCACCTTGCCCGTTACCGCTGTTCAAAAAAGATTCGACGGAACATATTTTGTGTGGCGTGTGCTTAACAACGGCACAGTAGAACGCGCACAAGTATCCACCGGCTCGCTCATCGGCAACAGAATTGTGGTGGCAAGCGGCGTAAACAACGGCGACATCATTGTTACAGAGGGTTATCAAAAACTTAGCGAAGGCACAAAAGTAGTTTATTAATTATGGAAAACAAGATGAATTGGCTCAAATGGCCGTTGCAACATTATTCAATTTCGCTTTTGATAGTGGCAATATTGTTTGCGGCGGGCATTTACGGAATGTATGTAATGCCCAAAGACGAGTTTCCGCACGTGGTGATACGTCAGGGAGTGGTGGTGGCTGTTATGCCCGGAGCCACAAGCGAGGAGATAGAGCAGCAAGTTACAAAACCTTTGGAACGCTATCTGTTTACTTTTTCGGAAGTTAACCGCAACAAAA
>JAGCVU010000210.1 GCA_017962175.1 Bacteroidales bacterium
CAGGCTGATATCAATTATAATCAGCAACTTATCGAAAAATTCAAGAAGGGAGAAATCAGCGGTGCGCAACTCAAAGCCAACCGCGTGCCTATGGGCGTGTACGAGCAACGTCAAGACGGCAGATATATGCTCAGAGTGCGCTGTGTAGGTGGTTTGATTACTCCTCAGCAACTAAGAGAGGCATCAAAAGTGGCTCAAAAAATCAATGCTTCGCATATACACATCACCACTCGTCAAGAGATTCAAATTCACGATGTTGCGCTCGACGACATCACCCCAAGTTTAAACACTCTCAAAGATGCTGAACTTTCGACCCAAGGCGGAGGCGGAAACACTATCAGAAATATGCTTGTGAACGAAAAAAGCGGAATTAGCAGCACAGAAGTGTTCGACGTATACCCTTACGCCGTAGAACTTACTTCGCGACTCATTGCCGAAAAAGATTCGTGGTCGATGCCCAGAAAATTAAAAATTGCATTCGATATCAACGAACAAGACGCTGATTTTGCGTTAGTTGCAGATTTGGGTTTTATACCAAAAATTCAAAACAACCAACGAGGATTCAAAGTTTTATTGGGTGGCAGCGTGGCTTCTAATCCGCACAAAGGTTGGGTGGCATTTGATTTTTTAAACGAAAAAGACTTGTTTAGAGCGGCTAAGGCTGCAAAAAACTTTTTCAACCTCAATGGAAACCGAAAAAACCGCTACAAAGCACGTATACGCTATATTTTTTACAAAAACGGCGAAGAAGATACTCTTAAACTTTTTTACGAAGAGTTTAACAAACTCAAAGACGACAAATCTTTGGATTTTGAACCCGCAGTATTAAACATTTCGTACAAAACTCCTGATTTTGAGCCGATTAATAATACCAGCAAAGAGTTTAAAATTTGGAAAAACCGTTACGCTAAAAAACAGACCAACGCAGAATCAAACCTTTTTTCGGTGATAATTCCTGTGGTAAACGGCAATATTAGAAACAATACTTTTGAAAAAATAGCAGATTTTTTAGATAATTTTGGACAAGATGTTATCCGCTTTACCCCACGCCAAAACATTCAGATAAGGAATATCAAAGAAGAGTATTTGGGCAATATATATGAATTTTTCAAAAATCTTGGGTTTGAACTTGATTTGCCTGTAACTATCAATAATATAGTATCTTGCACAGGTGCCGACACTTGCCGTTTGGGTATATGCTTGCCCAAAGGTTTAGAAAAAGCAATTGCCAAACGCTTGAAAAACAGCAAACTAAAACTTGATGAAATACCGGCAATAAAAATCAATATAAACGGCTGCCCCAACTCGTGCGCTCAAAGTGCGTGGTCGGATCTCGGTTTCAGCGGACGCATTGGTCGCAAAGGCGACTATCCTTATCCCGCATACAATATTTGGCTGAGGACTTCGGGAAACAAAGAATTGGCTGAAAACCAAGGGTTTCTGTCAGCAAGAGATATTCCCGAATTTGTTGAAAAGTTTTTGGCGAAATACATTTCGCAAAAAGCAAATTTCAAAGATTACAACGATTTTGTAATAAAAAACGGTGCTAAAACTGTAAAAGAAATCTTGTCAAGTTTTACCGAAGTTCCTGAATTTGAGGATGATAAAAACTACTATTTTGATTGGGGTGCAAAAGCGTTGTTCTCACTTTCAAGGTCGTCGCAGGCAGAATGTTCTGCCGGCTTGTTTGATATCATAGAACTTGACCAACAGACAATTAAGGACAAACAAAAAGAATATCTGAATAGCGAAACCAACAAAGAAAAATTGCTCAACGAAATTGTATTTTCGGCATCAAGAATGCTTTTGGTTACGCGCGGTGCCGACCCGAGAACCAACAAGGAAGTTTACGAAAACTTTGAAAATCTGTTTATTAAAGCCGGTTTGGTGTCGCAAAAATATCTCCCGATTATCGAAAAAGCCAAACAAAAATCCACCCTTTTAGAATACAAAGATTTAATAGATTCGTTGGTTTCAACTGTCAACAAACTTTACGAATCAATGGACGATTCGTTGCAATTCAAAAATATTGATAACATTAAGAAAGAAGAACCCGCTAAAACTCAGCAAGTGGCTGAAAACAATGATGTTGTAAAACGCGATTTTAGAGGTGTGGCTTGTCCGATGAACTTTGTTAAAACCAAAGTGGTGCTTGCAACTATTCCTCAGGGCGGACTCTTGGAAATACTCCTCGACGATGGTCAACCTATCAAAAACGTACCGGGCTCGGTACGTCTCGAAGGTCACGAAGTGCTTGAAACCGAGAATCTTGGCTCTTATTGGCGTGTATTAATCAAAAAACACTGAAAATGGATTTCTTACCTATCAACATACGAATATCGTCGGCAAATATTCTGATTGTTGGCGGCGGCAGAGTGGCTACTCACAAAGCACAGATACTCAGCAGATTTACATCTAAGGCAACAGTTATTGCCAAAAATATTTCTAATGAAATTAAGGCTCTAAATTTCAAAACAATTGAAAAAGAGTTTCAAGAAGACGACCTCAACGGTGTAACTCTGCTGTATGTATGCACCCAAGACCGACGTTTAAACCACAAAATCAAACTATTAGCACAAAAAAGAGGAATACTTACAAGTGTTTGCGATTCGCCTTTTTTGTGCGATTTTACATCGCCTGCCATTTTTACGTCAGGCTCTATTTCGGTGGCGGTTTCGTCCGATGCCAAAGACGTAAAACGCAGTATCAGAGTAAGAAACATAATAAAAGAGGAAATAGAAAATGGTATCTTGCAAATTAGTTAGCAATCTAAAACCTTTGCAACTAAAAGCCATTACCAACAATATTAATGGTGCAAGTTTTAGCATTGCGTTTTCGGATACATATTTACACCAACTAACAGATAATCAAGCCGATTTAGCAATATCTCCGGCGCAAGACTTGCCATATCCTTTACATTCGGATTTTGAGGTAATTGCCCTATATCACGATTTTGAAAACATTTTTCAACCATCCGAAACCAATCCGTTGCAAGGCTTTTGGGCTGTTGTTGTCAAGCGTAACCGTGAGGATTTGAAGCAATTATTTGCTGGCGACAACAATATTCTCACCAAATCAGGAAGAGTAGATTTGGTGGGATTCGGTCCCGGCGACCCCGAACTGCTCACTATCAAAGCCGAACGGTTAATCAAAAATGCCGACATTATTTTTTACGATGATTTAACCAACAAGGAATATCTCGAAACCATTGAAACCGAAAAAGTGTATGTGGGCAAGCGCAGTGGCAAGCATAGTTTTGAGCAACAGGCAATTAACTATATGCTTTTAAAATCGGCACGCGAGGGCAAAAATGTGGTAAGGCTCAAAGGCGGCGACCCGATGCTCTTTGCCCACGCAGGCGAAGAAATTGAATATTTGCAGAGATGTTTTATCAATGTAGGTGTAACGCCCGGAATATCAGCCGCTTTTGCTGCCGCCGCCGCACTCAGGATACCTCTTACACAAAGAAAAATATCGTCGAGCGTGGCATTTATCAACGGACATTCAAAAAAGATAGAAATGCCAAATGCCTCCACCTTAGTATATTATATGGCATCAAGCAATCTCAACGAAATACGAAATGTGCTAATAAACAAAGGATTAGCCACCGACACGCCCGTTATGCTTGTAGAAAACGTTTCTAAACCAACTGAAAAACAATACATTACCACACTTAACAACCTTTCGCAAAATTACCAAACCCCTCTGATTGTTATCGTTGGCGAAGTAGGAAGACGATAGTTTGCAAATTTCCCTCTAAAAAAAAAAATCAAAAAAGCATCTCGCCTATCGAAAATAGTTGTAAATTTGCAAAACGTTAAACTTTAAACTCAATATTTACTATGAAGAAATTTTTATTTGGCCTGATACTCGGTATCATTATCGGATGCGGCGTTTGCTATTACCTGTCGCAAATCGGAAAATTCTTTAAAGAAGA
>JAGCVU010000211.1 GCA_017962175.1 Bacteroidales bacterium
ATGCGCCTTTGGTTGTATTGGTCTTGGCGACTGCGTTACAGCCTGCGAATTTGGCGGAGTGTCGATTAACCCCGAAACAGGTCTTGCACAAATCAACGAAAGCCTATGTACGGCTTGCGGTTCGTGCGTAAAAGCCTGTCCCAAAGGCATTATCGAACTGCGCAAAAAAGCACCCAAGTTTCGCAAAGTGTACGTTTCGTGCGTCAACAAAGACAAAGGCGCGGTGGCAAAAAAAGCCTGTTCATCAGCGTGCATAGGCTGCGGCAAATGTGCCAAAACCTGTCAGTTTGAAGCCATTACGGTAGAAAACAACGTGGCTTACATCGACTTTACCAAATGTAAGATGTGCCGCAAATGCGTTGAGGCATGTCCCACGGGCGCAATCCAAGAGGAGAATTTTCCTCCCCGCAAGCCCAAAGACGAGGCTCCCAAAGAGTTGAACCAACCCACCGGAGCCGACAAGGTTGAAATAAAACCTCAACCCGAAAAAATCAATTTAGAAAAATCATCAGACAATCCTTCTAATGCCAACTGAAAATGAAGTTAGAAACCTTTAAAATAGGCGGCGTACACCCATCGGGCAGCAAACTTTCGGCAGATCAGCCAATTAAAGTAATGCCCATACCCGACACGGTATACATTCCTGCCGCACAGCACATTGGCAAGCCCGCCGACATCATTGTACAGAAAGGCGACAAAGTTAAAGTGGGACAATTGATAGCCAAGCAGTCCGGCTTTGTGTCGGCTAATATACACAGTTCTGTTTCGGGCACCGTTACGGCAATAGGCCCTGTTCCCGACCCGAGCGGAATTGCCAAAAACGGCGTTACCATAAAAGTGGAAGGCGACGAGTGGATGGAAGACATCGACCGCACCGACACTCTTATCACCGACGTTGAAAAATTTTCTCCCAAAGAAATCATCGAACGCGTTACCGCCGCCGGCATTGTTGGTATGGGCGGTGCCACTTTCCCCGCACACGTAAAATTTACCGTTCCGCTTGAAAAAAAGGCGGAAGCCCTATTAATCAACGGCGTAGAATGTGAACCTTATCTTACTGCCGACCACCGTGTTATGCTCGAAAAAAGCGAACAACTGATGGTGGGCGTAAAACTTATAATGCGTGCCGTGGGTACCGAAAAGGCATTTATAGGCATTGAGGCCAACAAGCCCGACGCCATCGAAAAACTTACCGAACTCACTCGCAAATACGCCGGCATCAAGGTTGTTCCCCTTGCTCTCAAATATCCGCAAGGCAGCGAAAAACACCTTATCAAAGCCATTATGAAACGCGAAGTTCCCTCTACCAAACTGCCCATCGACGTAGGTGCGGTAGTTTCCAACGCCGGAACTGCGGTTGCCGTTTACGAAGCCGTTATGAAAAACAAACCTCTCATTGAGCGCGTGGTAACGGTAACGGGCAACTGCGTAAAACAACCCTCCAACTTCCTCGCCCGCATTGGCACACCCGTTAAAATGTTGATTGAAGCCGCCGGAGGTATCCCCGAAGACACAGGCAAAATCATCAGCGGAGGTCCTATGATGGGCAAAGCCGCCACCAACACCGATTTCCCCGTGGCAAAAGGCACATCAGGCGTATTACTAATGCCCGAAAGTCTTGCCCACAGAGGCGAACCCGGCCCGTGCATACGTTGCGGCAAATGCGTTGACGCTTGTCCTATGGGTCTCGAACCATATTTGCTGTCGGTATATTCGCGCAAAAAAATGTGGGACGAGGCAGAGCAACATTACATCTACGACTGTATTGAGTGCGGATGCTGCGTGTTCAGTTGTCCCGCCAACCGTCCGCTGTTAGACTATATGAGGCTCGGCAAGAGCACCGTAATGGGCATTATAAGATCACGAAAAAAATAACTATGCAGAAAACATCAAAAAATGAGTAATTTGTTAACTATATCGCCGTCGCCGCACTTTAAAGACAAGCCCACCACCAAGAGCCTAATGTTCGGTGTGCTGACGGCATTGATACCCACATTTTTAGTTTCGCTCTATTCGTTTGGCGTTGGAGCGTTGATTACCACACTTGTATCGGTGGGCTCGTGCGTATTGTTCGAGTGGCTGATTACCAAGTATATGCTTAAACAGCAACCACACATCACCGACGGCAGCGCAATACTCACCGGCGTGCTTTTGGCATTCAACCTGCCATCAAACATTTCGCCGTTTATAGTAATGTTTGGCGCACTTATAGCAATAGGCATTGCCAAAATGAGTTTCGGCGGATTGGGTTGCAACCTATTTAACCCCGCATTGGTGGCGAGGGTGTTCCTTTTAATTTCGTTCCCCGTGCAGATGACCTCGTGGCCGTTGCCTATCCAAAGCCGTATGAATTACTTAGACGCAGTAACAGGCGCAACCCCGATGGCGGCAATCAAGGCAGGCGACCTCTCTATCTGCGAAGGTGCAAATTTCAGCGATATGTTTTTTGGAACAGCAGGCGGATCGCTCGGTGAAGTAGCAGCCATTGCCCTTATCCTCGGCGGCATCTATATGATTGTACGTAAGATAATTACATGGCATATTCCTGTAACTATCATACTCACAGTGTTTGCCTTTGCAGGATTGCTTTGGCTCATCGACCCGAGCCAATACGTTAACCCTCTCTACCACATACTCGGCGGAGGTTTGCTTCTCGGTGCAATATTTATGGCCACCGACTATGTAACATCGCCAATGAGCACAACCGGCAAAATCATTTTCGGCGTAGGCATCGGCTTATTAACCATTATAATAAGACTTTGGGGTAATTATCCCGAAGGAATGTCGTTTGCAATATTGCTAATGAACGCCGTTGTGCCGCTAATCAACAAGAAGTTTCAACCCGCACGTTTCGGCGCGCCTAAAAAGAATTAAGATATGGACAAGAAAAATCCTACACTTTTGAGTATGGTGCTTGTGCTTTTGGGCATTGCACTTGTTTGCTCGGCAGGCGTGGCTGCGGTGTACAACGCCACTAAACCCGTTATCGACGATGCTCGTCTTTCTAAAAAAATAAAGACCTTGGCAAATGTACTCCCCGCATTCGACAACTCGCCCGTTGACGAAGAATTTAAAATCACTACCGCCGACAACGACACACTTGCTTGCTATCCCGCAAAATCAAACGGCAAAGAAGTTGGATACGCGGTTTCATCGTTTAGCAACAAAGGTTACGGCGGAAAAATCGAAGTTTTGGTTGGCTTCCTTCCCGACGGCACAATTTTCAATACCGAAGTAGTTTCGCTCAACGAAACCCCGGGACTTGGCGACAAAAGTCAAAAAAGCAAGTCGAATTGGGCAGAACAGTTCAACGGCAAAAACCCCGAAACCTTCAAACTCGCCGTTAAAAAAGACGGTGGCGATGTTGATGCCATCACCGCTGCCACCATCACCTCACGTGCCTACACCGGCGCAGTAGAATTGGCTTACAAAGCATTTACAGCGTATCAAAAAGGCACCGCACCCGAAGGTGTGAGTGGCGCCACACAGCAGGCTCAGCCGCAAAACTAATTACTAACAATTAAAACTAAGCGAAAATGAGCAAGTTTCAAATATTTTCAAAAGGCATTCTCAAAGAAAACCCGGCATTTGTGCTGATATTGGGAATGTGTCCGACATTGGGCGTTACCACGTCGGCAATAAACGGAATGGGTATGGGTCTTGCCACTTTGTTTGTGGTGGTGCTATCCAACGTTATTATCTCGCTTGTTAAAAACCTCATCCCCGACAATGTGCATATTCCGGCATACATTGTTGTAATAGCATCGCTTGTAACAATATTGCAATTGTTGATGGAAGCGTATGTTCCCGCACTTTACGACGCTCTCGGATTGTTTATCCCCCTTATCGTTGTAAACTGTATTGTACTTGGACGTGCTGAGGCATTTGCCAACAAAAACAACGCACTTGATTCGGCATTAGACGGACTTGGAATGGGTCTTGGATTTACCCTCGCCCTCACAGTGCTTGGAGCCGCCCGCGAAATGCTCGGCAGCGGAAGCATATTTGGTCTTAAATTTATCCAAGGCGACGGCATTATAGGATTCGTTCTTGCCCCGGGTGCTTTCTTGGTGCTTGGTTTGCTGATAGCAGGATGCAAAATCTTAACTAAAAAAATCTACAACAAAAAGGAGGAATAAGCCATGGAATATTTACTGATTATCATCTCATCGATATTTGTAAACAACGTAGTACTTGCAAAATTCCTCGGAATCTGCCCCTTTATTGGTGTCAGCAACAAGGTTAAAACCGCAGTAGGAATGAGCGGCGCAGTTGCCTTTGTAATGGTAATTGCCACATTGGTAACGTTTTACATTCAAAAACTCCTCGACCTCTATCACATTGAATTTATGCAGACCATCACCTTTATATTAGTGATAGCCTCGCTTGTTCAAATGGTAGAAATTGTGTTGAAAAAAGTATCACCAGCGCTTTATCAGTCGCTCGGCATATTTCTCCCCTTGATTACCACCAACTGTACAGTGCTTGGTGTAGCAATACTTGCAGTTAGCGAACCCGCCTACGGAGCAGTAGAAGCAGCAGTATTTGCTCTTGCCAACGCACTCGGTTACGGACTTGCGCTTGTAATATTTGCAGGACTCCGCGAACAGTTGGAACTTGCCGAAGTACCCTCCGCAATGAAAGGCGTACCCATTGCCTTCATCACCGCCGGCATCTTGGCATTAGCATTTATGGGCTTCTCGGGATTGTGCTAGGATAATGCATAATTCATAATTACTAAGCGTGTGTAACACTACCTTTGAATGTTGCACACGCTTAGTTTTTTTTGGGGGGAGGAAGAATTAAAAATTGTTTTGGAAAATTGGATAATAATACCGCGCTGTTTTGTTCGACAAAAGATTTAAAATAATCTACTTCGTCGATAACGATACTGTAATGGTAGAAAACTTTTGGGATACCACCCGCAGCCCGAAGTTTTTGAAAAGGGATATTTAAACCGATATGCATATTCACAGGATTAAAAGCACTTTTAATTTTTACACAAAAACATAACCATATTTCACAATTTATCCTTACCTTTGTTCCCGAAAACAGAATACATTATGTTGACTTCGATACATACCAACAATGCGGCATCTCAAATTATGGCTCTGTTCTCTACAATGCCTTACAACGAGCAAAGCCGTATCATAGAGAGCCTCAACACCGAGCACCAACGCACCGCATCGCTTCGCAAACGTTTCGATGAGTTGTACGACCGTTGGTGGCAAGAAACGTGTGTGTATTCTGATCCTAACAAATTTACGTCTAATCCCAATTTCAAGGCGATAGTGGCGATGGGCAAAAACGCTGTACCTTATATTATAGAAAAAATTAAAATATTTCCTTCTGATTTGGTTAAGGCACTTAACCTAATTTACAACCGCCGCATTTCGCCTGACAAAAAAGTAACCATTAAAGAGGCTTGTCGTCTATGGATAGAGAAACTCGGATATTAGTTGATTATTTTCCATCATTAGCCAACGACCCGAATTTTAAGATAACAAGTCCTTGGACATACGATTATAATTGTATCGCTTGGGCATTAGGTATTGACGGGAAGAGGTTGTGGCCTTATGTTGAAGATGAAGACGGCAATATTATTCCACCCGATGAATATGAAGATGGCGACGATGATATTTATTGGCCTAACAATGTTGCACGTGACAAGAAATTGGAGACCTTTGTACACTGTTTTCAATCATTCGGCTACACCCGCTGCCACGACTCCTCTCTAGAATCTGGATTTACTAAAATTGCAATCTATACTCTTGACAAAGAGGTTACTCACGCAGCACGTCAACTGGACAACGGACTATGGACAAGTAAGTTAGGCCCTTTAAACGATATTCAGCATAGTACTCCTGAATCTATCGAAGGTAATTTCTACGGCAAGGTAGCAGTTTATATGAAACGTCCTCTATAATCATCCCCTCACCCCAATTTTCATCCTCTCCCATTTCCGTTTATCGGCAAAAATCACCATTTTGTCGAAAAGCGGGGGGCGGTTTGTCGAATAAAACAATCCTTTTTTTTTATTGTGCGTACTTTTGTAATGTAATAATTAAGCAAAATATTCAACAGAGTAAAAACAATAAAAAACCTATTTGATATGAAAAAGTTATTCGCAATCTTAGTTTTGGCAGTGGCATTCATCGCAAATGCCGGCAACCTAAAAGCCCAGATCAATGTTTCGGGTATCGTAGTTGATTCTCTCTCGGGACAGGGCGTTCCTTTCGCAACGGTGGCTGTGGCTACTTCGCCTACTTCTACCGACTATCTTATGACTGCCATGACAGATGTGGACGGCGCATTCAACGGCTCTCTCAAAAAATCGGGAACCTATTACGCTATCGTCCGCTGCGTTGGCAAAAATACCGTTAACCACAAGTTCACAGTTTCTTCTTCGCAAAGCTCTATCAACCTCGGCAAAATTCAGATGTCGGAAAAAATCGACAAGCTCAACGAGGTGACAGTTACCGCTCAAAAGGCTCTTGTTTCGGCAGAGGCTGGTAAAATCAAATACAACACCGAGGGCGACCCCGACAACAAAACCGCAACAGTATTGGATATGCTCCGCAAAGTGCCTATGGTAACAGTTGACGGCGACGACCAAATTTCTATCAATGGCAACAGTAGTTTCGTAGTATACATGAACGGTCGCAAAAATACAATGCTCTCCGAAAATCCTTCCGACCTTCTCAAAGCAATGCCCGCTTCAAGCGTTAAAAATATCGAAGTTATCACCGACCCGGGGTCAAAATTCGACGCCGAGGGTGCAGGCGGTATCATCAACCTTATCACCGACACTCAGACCAAGACAAACCAAATTGCAGGCAACGTAAGCTTGAACGTTACCAACCGTCAGCAGGGCGTAGGCGCAGGAGTATCTGTTCAGAGTGGAAAATTCGCTGCATCTTTGAGAGTTAACGCCAACCGTGGTGACTCAGAATCTGAAATGTATAGCGAACAAGAACAATTCGAAGGCTCTGGAACTGAAAGAATTACAAGCAGTAAAAACATCCAAACACAAAAGAGCGACGGTGAAAGAATCTTCGGCAACGTTGGTCTTGAAGCAAGTTACGAAATCGACAAGAGCAACCTTATCGCTGTCTCTGGCGGATATACAACTTTCGGCAACGACAACAATTCTTCATCAGAAATTCAAACAATACTTACAGGTTTTGAATCTTTTATCAATAATCAAACCTCAAAGACAGATTTGAACTTCGGCTCTTACAACGCCGGTATCGACTTTCAGCACTTGTTTGGCGGCAACGCAGAAAAGAACCTCACCTTCTCTTACAAACTTATGGGTACAACGATGGAGAACAACAGCCTTATATTCAACCCCAATGTTGCATCCAACGACAACTACAAAGCGGACTTCTCTGGCAGCAAGACCGAAAACAAAACAGGTAACGCAGAACATACTTTCCAAATCGACTACTCCGCTCCCGTAACCGACATTTTCACTGTAGAGGCAGGCGGCAAATATATCTACCGTCCCAAAAAATCTGACGGTCATACATACCGCAACGCCGACGGTCAACTCACTCTCCTCGATGACCAAACAGTTGATTATTCAAACAACGACAACATCGGCGCTCTTTACACACAGGTGTCGGCAAAACTAACTCCGAAACTCAGCATCCGAGGCGGTCTCCGTTACGAATACACTTATCAATCAATCAAATACGAGAACGAGCCTGACCGCAATTTCCATAAAGACTACGACACTTGGGTTCCCTCTGCCACTTTGAACTACTCAATATCAATGATGCAGAACCTCAGTTTCACATACAATATGCGAATCAACCGTCCCAAAGAGGGTCAACTCAACCCCTACCGCGACTACTCCACAACTGGTAGTGTATCGTTCGGTGATCCTATGCTCGAAGTTCAGAAATTCCACAACTTCGGTGTAAGTTACGGTCTCTTCTCTATGAAACAGAACCTCAACATCAGCCTTCGTTACACCACTTCTAACAACGGAATTTCTTCGTGGACATTTAACCCCAGAGAAGTCTCAGACTTGTTATCTTTGCGCGAAATCGTCATCAATCCCGAAGACTACGACCTCCGACACAACACCTACGTAAACGCTACTAAAACCGACAGATACACCGGTAGCCTCTATTACAGCATTCAGATTGGCCGTAGCGTAAGATTCTTCACCAACGCCACTCTTACTTACTTTGACGAAGAAAACTCTGTTAGCGAGAGGGAAGGAAGCGGTTTTAATGGTAACATATTCGCCAACTTGCAGTACACAACCCCCTTCAAGCTCAAACTCAGCGCTGGCGTAATGATGATGCCAGACAACAAGAGTTCGAACGGCACTTCTAGCGGCATCAATATGGGTATCTTCTCGATGGAAAAGAGTTTCTGCAAAGACAAACTCACCTTCTCGTTCTCTGCAATGCTCGACCTCAACCACGGAATGGATATGGTAATGGAAAACTACACCTACGGTCAGGGCTTAGACCACTACTCGAAGATGACCAACAGCATGGGACGCTTCGGAATATCAATCTCTTACAAATTCGGTAAGAACATCCAAGTAAAACGTGCTAAGAACACCATCCAAAACGACGACTTTGAGCACACACAGCAGACCGGCGACGATACTCCCTCGATGGGCGGCGGCAACATGGGTGGCGGCGCAATGGGCGGCGGCGCAATGGGCGGCGGCAGAATGTAGCAAAAAGTAACACACAATAATATATTTTCAAATAAGTGATAGAGTAGGAAACCGCGGACAATAAGCCAACAAAAGTCCAGCGGTTTCCGTTTTTCACAAAAAAACATCTACAAAAATGGGCAAGAAAAGATTTATGTTTACCGAGTTGCTCCCGATTTTGGTTTGGGCAATGATAGTAGTGGTTCCAAGTATGTCGAGCGTGTTTTTCTCGGGCAATTGGAGTAATGGATTTCGCGAAATGCTTTCTTCGGCTATCAACATTATGCCGTTGCTGATACTCTATTACGTCAACTATTATCTATTCATTCCCAAAGTGTTGTACAAAGGCGAGGTTAAAAAATTCGTCTTGCTCAACATCGTGGGATTCTTGCTCTATTTTGGTTTACACTTGCTACTTTCGTACTTTTTTAGAGACCCGCGTG
>JAGCVU010000212.1 GCA_017962175.1 Bacteroidales bacterium
GGACTGTCGTAAAGTTCGCGTATGGTCGTTCCCACAGAGGCAAAGTCATTGGTGGGGCGTAATAAATTGATATCTTCCTTGAAGGGCTTGCTTTCGGAGTCGCGGATGAATTTTTCGCCGTCCCATACGTAGGTGATGTCGGGAAAAGGCGATGAGGATTTCTTGCGCAGACCGTTGATTTTTTTTGGCAGATACCAGCCCATTTCGTCGCACATCATCGCGTCGAACCTCACTGTGAGGTAGTCCTTGCTGTCGCCCGCTAAATAATTGTATGTAAGGCTGTTGTCGATTGCCGATTCAATTATCTCCGTCGCCTCTTTTGGAAAATCCTTGGCGTTGGAGTAGTAGTCGTTGATGCCGGGGCGGGGCAGGAGAGAGGCTTTGGTGAGTTTGCCGCCGCTGTATGTGTATTGGTGGTAAAATGCTTCCATACAGTCACATCCTTCGGAATATGATGTTAGTATGAACCATCCGCCGTTTGACAAATCAAAAAGGTCGAAATGGTATTCATATCCTTCTGACTCATCATCCTCGCCACCGCAAAAGATGTCGAAATGGTTTTCAAAAAAACAATTACCCAAATCGCTCTCATTGTACTTTTGGCCGATGAACTCCTCGTTGAAACCAAAATTGCCTGTTTTGGCTATTGCTTTGAGCATTTCGTAACGGAGTTTTACATTTTCGTCCACTTCGTCAACGGCAATTGATGTTGAGTCTGCCGCTTGCTCTGCGGTTTGCTTATTCTGATTTCCACCGCCGCACGATGCTAATAAAACAGCAGCTATGGATAATGTTAATAGTTTGATTTTCATAATGTTGCGGTTTTATTGCTTTACGATTTTGATCAATTCCTCTTTGAGGCTCTGCAAGTCGGTTACCACAGGGTATTGCGGAAAATCGGCTTTCACGTTGTCGGGCGGACAGAATAGGATTCCACGGTCGGCGGCTTGAAGCATTGTAACATCGTTGTAACTGTCGCCGAATGCCACCACGTTGTATTTCAGGCTTTTAAACGCCTCCACGGTTTTGCGCTTGGGGTCGCTTTGGCGGAGGAGGTAGTTGGTGATGCGTCCTGTGCTGTCGGTTTCGAGGCTGTGGCATAGCAGGAACGGGTTTTCCAACTTGTCCATAAGCGGTTGGGCAAACTCCACAAAAGTGTCGCTCACGATGGCGAAACGCGTCAGTTTGCGAATCTCTCTGATAAAGTCGAGAGCGCCGGGCAGGGGTTGAAGAGTGTTGATAACCTCTTGAATGTCTTGAAGTTTAAGGTTGTGTTTGTCTAAGATTTCGAGCCGGTAACGCATCAGTTGGTCATAGTCCTTGATGTCGCGGGTTGTGAGTTTAAGTTCGTCGATGCCAGTTTTTTTAGCAACGTTAATCCAGATTTCGGGAACAAAAACCCCTTCTAAGTCGGCACAAATTATCCACATATTTTTGAAAATTTTAAATTATTAATTGGTGCAAATTTATAAAAAAAAGGTGTTGTGCAAATAATTTTTTGGGGAGAATGGATGGAGGTTAGAATTAAAATTGTATATTTGCGGAAAGAAAACTAAATTATTTGATTATGTTGTCAAACACAAAAATAGCGTTAAGCCAACAAGAAACCTCTCTTGTAGACGTGCTGTGGAATCTTTACATTCTGCAAAACGACAAAGTGAAGGAAGCATTTCGAATGCTGTTGGATACAAAAGAAATATCAGAATCTAATGATGAGATAACCAAGAATCAACAGAAAATGGTAAAAGAGAGTTTTACCAGAGCCTATGATGAATTAGTATCAGGAAAAGTTAAACATAATGCCAGAAATTTGTTTGTTGACTGATGGAAGTTGTATTCGATTATTTGGATGAGTTTGAAAAACGGGCAAAAGATTTGGCTAAGAAGTACAAATCATTTACCTCAGATTATGATTCTTTTCTTGATTCATTGGAAGAAAATCCATATAGTGGTAAATCGTTAGGTGGCTCTATGTACAAATACCGTATGCCAATTACCTCCAAAGGCAAGGGCAAAAGCGGTGGGGCTCGTGTGATTACTTACAATGTTAGGCAGACAGAAGATAAAATCATTATAACTTTGATGACCATATATGATAAAAGCGAAATAGGCAATGTTTCGGATGCTTATTTAAGAAGTTTGGTTCAAGAGGTTACAAAGAAGAAATAAAAAAAAACGGCGTGAATGGCAAGAATTTACGCCGTTTTTTGTTACAATATTTCAGAAATTACTTAGTCTGAAACTTCGACATATCAAACATCGTGTTTCCGGGACCAACGATTTGGGGCACTTTGCCGTCCCATTTTTCAATCCAGTCTTCCTGAACGATGAGGGGGCTGAGCGATGCCGAAATGGTGCGGTTGTAGTATGCCTCGGCGTCGGCTTTCACCTTCATAGCCTCGGCCTCGCCTTTGGCTTCGGCAATCTTGATTTTGGCGTTGGCCTCAGCCTCTTTCACCTTGTTCTCGGCTTTGAGCGAACTCTGAACAGCCATATTCTTTTCGTTGATCATCTGTGCGAGCGACTGCGGAGGTGTGATTTGCGAGGTAAACTCGGTAACTATAAATCCCTCGGCTTCAAGACTTTTCTCCAATCTCTGCCTTACCTCTGCCTCGAAACTTGCGCGGCTCGACATCAGCGAGTCAGAAGTGTAGTTGTTGGCGCAGGTGCGGTAAGCCTCATAAATACAGGTCTTTATGTATCCGTTTTCAAGGTCTTCGATATCCTTGCGGTATTTTACAAAGATGTCGCACGCTTTGGCGGGATCGATACGGTAGGCGATAGTGGGGTCCATCGAGAACACCGACGCGTCTTTGGCGTTTACGTTGAACGGATCGTAGTTTTTGCGCTGAATGTATGTAGGATAGGTAAAGATGCTTGTAGTCAGCGGATTGTAAAATACCCAGCCTTTGCAAGTGCCTTCTACGCCGCCGTAATCTTCTTCTTTCGACGACCATTTGTGGAATTCGATACCAATTTCGCCGCTGTCGATTACAGTGCAGCATTTGAAGCAGAGAATCAAAATAAAAAGCGGTACGAGCAGAATAAGTTTAAATTTCTTTTTTTCCATTTTTCGTTATTTTATGGGTTAATAATGCGCAATATTACAAATTTTTTTATCTTGGAGCAAAATGTTTTGCTATTTTTGCGCAAAAATTCTAAAAAAATGGAACAGCAGGAATATTACACACATTACGAGGAGGCTTTGCGCAACGAACTTACCGCGCTATGTATCAACCAACAACGTCTCAGCCGGGGAGTCTTGCCCGCATCGCCCGACATCACCGACAAATGGGACTCGCTTGCCCCGTTGTACATCTCCGACGCGTCAAGGGAGATAGCCAAATATCCCGCAGTGTCGCTCGGGTGGGCTATGTACCTCGGAATGGCTGTTGCCAAATATTGGGACACCGATTGGGCTATCTACGGCAAGCATCCCAACCTTTACGAGCATATCCGCAACAAGCGCGGTTTCGACTATATGGACGAAGTGGTCCGAGGCGAAATCCTCCAACTTTCGGGCGACGAATACCAAAAAACCGAAGACTTTGTGCTATCTTGTTCGCGTCTTGCCTTAGACAAAATCCGACACGAAGGTATCGAACCCTCCACCCCTGCGGCATTTTTTGTTTACACCCTCAGTTGCAAGGTGTTGTACACCATAGGCGCGGCAGTAGAGTTGCAAAGATTGGGGTATAAGCTGGAGAAGATGGGGTAAGGGACAACTTAAAGATTTTGGGGGATTTGATAAATTAACCTAAAAAATTTCGGGGGATTTGATAAAACGGCTCAAAAAAATTTGGGGGATTAAATAAAA
>JAGCVU010000213.1 GCA_017962175.1 Bacteroidales bacterium
CGACGATTTATTGAATGTGTGCTGCAATATTCTGCCGTTTGCACCAGATATTTCGTTGCCATTTTCGGTCCATTTGTATGCCGAAAACTCGCCTGCAAGTTGGTTTACCGCTGCCACATCGTTGTAGAGGGTTACGATGGTGTAGTACGGAAGTTTTACATCCACTTTCATAGGCATTGGGTCGGTTTTAACTCCGTTGTCGCCGGTCAACACCAAAGTACCTTTGTATACGCCAGGAGCAAGGTTCTTGGGGAGATTTATGCTGATGCTGCTGCCGTTGAGCGCACCGTTTTGAGCAGGGATAATGTCACCGTCGAACTCTATTTCATAGTTCTTGGGTGCGCCGTTGTCAACGGTAAAGTCTACTACCGCCTTACCCACGCAGAAGTTCTTGTTGGAGGCGTCGGCAATGATTGTGCCGTCGGCATCGGTGTTGGCTGCCGTTATATAGATTATGTCGGGCACTATAGAAAAATCTTTGGTGGCATTGATGGTATAATTGCCGTTGGGATTGTCGGTGATTACTACCGTGGCAGTGCCAACATTGTTGTTATTTTTGTAGGTGACGGTGTATTCGGTGGATGGGATTTCTGTGCCGTTGTAAACAATTGTCACAGTGGGCTTCAATTCAGAGCCTTTATATATGCAAGGGTCTGGCGAAATGGTGATGGCAAGCAATGCCGCTGTATTCGGGTCGGTGGGGTCGATGACCAAGGGGGTGATTTTATAAGACAGCGAGGTAGAAACAGCGGCCTCGCCGCCGCCGTTGTTCCAAACCTTAACCTCTGTAATATTTTTTGTACCTACATTTATCACATCGTCTGGATAAGTGGCTGTACATTTGCTGGATTCAATAGCAACAGCCGACGAGCCTGTACCCGCCTTGGCGGTAACGGCAGGTTTCTTTTCGGTGCCGTCGTACTTATATTCCGTTACGGTCAACGGATCAACTGTAATATCAAGAAGTTCCGCCACAATCTCAACTTCATAATCGGGCATAGTGAACAACCATGTGCCGTCGGGCTGCTGCGTTGGAACAGGAATTGTCTGCGCGGCAACATCTTGTGTGGTTACTGCTACCATCAGAGGAACGATAAAGAAAAGCAATAGCTGTTTGTTCATATTATTGAAGATTTATGTTTTATTGGTAAAATAATGATTTTTATTGTTGTTTTGTTTGTAGAGACGTGCCATGACACGTCTCTACGGGGTGAATGGTGTATTTCTACAAAGAACGGACAAGACGGACAGAAAAGCCGTAGTAACGGTAGCGGCTGCCGTAGCTCGGTTCCACGCGGCCCGAGTAGAAGTACAGGAGGTCGTGCGCGTAGTCGGAGTCGTTAGTCGACGAAGACCAGTAGAGGCCGCGGAAGCCAACGCCGTCGACCGACGAGCCGAAGCGGCCGCCCGCAGCAGGGAGAAACACAGCCCCTGCCGACTCCAACTCTGTCCATTGAGCCGCTGTGTACTCGTTTACAGTTTTATAATAATCTGCACCATCACTGCTTGCCTTCCCGCTCTTGAACTGCTTGCCGCAAGGCTCAGGATCAGTCCACTCATCGGGAAGGAGTATCAAACCGTTGACTCCGTTTACCGTGGCTACACCGTAAAGTTTGGAGGCATTTGTTCGGGTTGTAATCAGATAGTCCCATTCGCTATGCGACAGTGTCTTCCACTCTGTGCCGTCAACTGTCCTCTTGTTGTTGGCAAACTCATTATCAGAATTTAATGCAGGCGCATATTCGCTGTCGGTTTCCGACGTGTTAGTTATCTTCGCTTTGTCTGTTATCTCGTCAAGCCACATTCCCCAGCCGAAAAGGTCGATCCAATCAGTGGAGGTGGTGGTATAAGAAGAAGGGTTAAAATCTAAAAGAGTGTACTGCTTCTCGGCAAATCGCCAGGTATCGGTGCTCGGCTGGTATTGCAGGTTGCCTTTGCTGAAATATACCTTTTTGCCGTCTCCGACAGTAAACGCCTTCGCAACGTAATATTCGCCTTGCGGCTTAACGGTAATCGTAAGCGCGTCGGTCTTGTTGTTTTTTTGTGTTGTTACGGTTACTGTGGCGGTGCCTTCTGATACTGCCGTCACCTTGCCGTCAGCATCTATGGTTACGGCGTTGCCTGAGGTTAATGCCCAAGTTACGTTTTTGTCCACGCCGGTAATGTCGGGGTAGATATCGGCTGCGAGGGTTGCCGATTCGCCTACAATCATCATTAGGCAATTAGGAGTAATGGTCACTGTGGTTGGTAGCGGCACCACCTTCACGCTTTTCACGTACTTGTCGCCGGTGTATTTGATGTTCACGTTGTCGCCTTTTTTGGCGGTGGAAGGGATGTCCCAGTCGGTGGTGGATGGCGGGGTGATGGTGTGGTTCTCGTTGGTGGTCTGCGCCCATACGTGGTTCGCCGCAAGCAGCAGCAGCGCAATGGCGGCGGTGATTGGTTTGTGAATTTTCATTCTGTTGATTGTGTGTGTTTAAATGGTGGAGATTTGTTTTTCTTTTGATGACAAAGGTAATAACAATTATATATTTGGACAAAATATTTTTAGGATTGGGTTTTGTAGAGACGTGCCAGAAAAAATGTAGAGACGTGCCATGGCGCGTCTCTACGAGGGGGATGATATTCTATTAGAGCAATGGTGTCATATAGAGGGGAAGATATACAATAACTATGTTGCATTTAGTTTACATTTCACACCATTCCAAGGATTTTATTTGTTAAATTTCGCACCATTCCAAGGATTTTTATTGTGGCAACAGTGGCAACAACTCTCCTTTTACCTGATTAAACCGCTCCATATTCTCCGGCTTAACGGGGTCAACGGGCGGGGCGTCGAGGTTGAGGGGGTTGACGGGCTGGCCGTTTTTCCACACACGAAAATCCAAGTGCGGACCGGTACTCAATCCTGTGCTGCCAACATATCCTATCACCTGACCTTGCTTTACCAACGCGCCTTTGCGGATACCTTCGGCAAATTTCAAAAGGTGCAGATAGCCGGTTTCATACACACCATTGTGACGAATTTTGATCCAATTGCCCGACTGTGATGCGCGTTCTGCTAAAAGCACCACGCCATCGCCAATGGCTCTTACAGGTGTGCCTTGCGGTGCGGAATAATCCACACCATAGTGGGGACGAACAATCTTTAATATCGGGTGCATACGTGCCGGATTAAAATACGAGGCTATGCGCGAATATTCCAACGGTGCTTTGAGAAACGAGCGACGCAGCGATGTGCCGTCTTTGTCGTAGTAACTTGTAAGGCTGTCTTGATAAAACGGAATGGCGTAAATATCTTTGCCATAATGATTAAAGAGCGCCACACGCACATCGCCAAACTTTACAAATGTGGTGTCTACATACAATTCATCAAAAACCACCTTGATATAATCGCCGTTTTGGATGCCGAAAAAGTCAACCGTCCAAGCATATATTTCCGAAAGGTCGTTGGATAGCAACGGATTTACACCCGCCTTTTTAAAATCTGTCCAAAGATTTGAACTTATGGTAACAGAGGCAGTGCGTGTGAGAGTGTCAACTTTGAGCGAACGGTTGTACACGCCGAGAGTGTCGGTAAAGTCGAATACAATATAGTCTACCAAGTTTTTTTGATAAACAATATAACTAACTTTTGATGTATCTTGTTTGCTGCGAAAAACGGCGTAAGGCTGTCCACGGCGCATTTTGCGAATGTCCCAAACGGGTTTAGCTTTCTGCAAAATGGTGGTAACTGATTTGTTGTCGATTTTTTCGTCGGCAAAGAGTTTTCCGAGATAAAGTCCGTCGGTAATTTTTCCCTGACGAATATTAAACGAATCTACATTGAATCCGTAAAGTCTTTCAACGGGTTCAGGCTTAACGCAAATGGTATCTTCGTTTTGCTCTGCACTATTATTAGAATTGCCGCCGCCACATGCCATTACGGCAGTAGAAACGACGGCAAAAAATACCTTTTTAATAATTTTCATTTTAATAAAACCTATTCTTCTTCGGTGGGGAGATTTCCGCCTTTGAGTTGTTCGCGAACTTTTTGTTCCACCTCGGCATAAACATCGGCGTTGGTTTTCAGCATATTGATAGCGGCATCGCGACCTTGACCAATTTTGTTTTCGCCGTAAGAGAACCACGAACCTGATTTTTTGATGATATTCATCTCAACGGCAAGGTCGATAAGTTCGCCTACTGCCGAAATACCTGTTCCAAACATAAGGTCAAACTCGGCTTTTTTGAAGGGCGGCGCAACTTTGTTTTTTACAACTTTTACCTTAACGCGACCACCAATAATATCCTCACCGTCTTTAATTTGTCCCACACGGCGAACGTCTAAACGAACCGATGCATAAAATTTAAGCGCATTACCACCGGTAGTGGTTTCGGGATTGCCAAACATAACACCGATTTTGTCGCGCAACTGGTTGATGAATATTACACAAGTATTTGTTTTGCTGATATTTGCGGTAAGTTTGCGAAGTGCTTGGCTCATAAGGCGAGCTTGGAGACCCATTTTGCTGTCACCCATATCGCCTTCAATTTCGGCACGGGGGGTAAGTGCTGCCACAGAGTCGATTACAATAATGTCTAACGCACCGCTGCGAATAAGCGAGTCGGCAATTTCGAGAGCCTGTTCGCCGCAGTCGGGTTGCGAAATCAAAAGTGAAGATACGTCTACACCAAGATTTTGTGCGTAAGTACGGTCAAAAGCGTGTTCGGCGTCGATAATAGCGGCAATGCCACCTGTTTTTTGAGCCTCGGCAATGGCGTGGATTGCCAATGTGGTTTTACCAGACGATTCAGGACCGTAAATTTCTATTACTCTGCCTCTTGGGTATCCGCCAACTCCAATTGCAAAGTCGAGACCAATTGAGCCGGTAGGTATCGAAGGAATATCTTCAACGGCGCGGTCACCAAGTTTCATAATAGTTCCCTTGCCGTAATCTTTGTCTATTTTATCGAGCGTAAGCTGCAAGGCTTTGAGTTTCTCAGCCTTAGCATCTACGGGTTCTTCGTTTTTTTCTTTTGCCATGATGAATTTTGATTAATGATTTACGGTTGTAAAGGTACAAAAAAATCTGACTTTATACCATTTTTGCAAAAAAAAATTTACATCGATTCGTAATACTCTTTGGCATCAACAACGCGTGGAGCAACAAATTTTTCTTCGGGAATGGCGGGCGATTGCTCTTTTTCAAGCATATCCCAAATACCAAAAATCAATTGCTTCAACCCCTCCTGCGTATACGACGAGAAAAAGAAATGGGGAATGCCTTCGGGCAAATTCTTTTCGATATCAGCACGGATTTCATCGTCGATAAGGTCGCATTTCGAGATGGCAAGAATCCGCTGCTTGTCTAAAAGTTCGGGATTGTATTCGCCAAGTTCGTTAAGAAGAATCTCATAATTTTTTGTAACATCGTCGCTGTCGGCAGGGATTAGAAACAACAACAACGGATTTCGCTCTATATGACGCAAAAATCTGAGACCGAGACCTTTACCTTCGGATGCACCTTCAATAATTCCCGGAATATCAGCCATTACAAACGAGTGTTTGTTGTCAACGTTAACCATTCCGAGTTGCGGCACAAGCGTTGTAAAGGGATAATCTGCAATCTTGGGACGAGCTGCCGAAACATTGCTCAAAAGTGTTGATTTTCCGGCATTAGGAAATCCTACTAAACCTATATCAGCCAACACTTTGAGTTCAAGAATTTTCCATCCCTCTTCGCAATCTTCGCCGGGCTGAGCATAACGGGGCGTTTGATTGGTGGCAGATTTAAAATGGACATTGCCCAAACCGCCACGACCACCCTTGGCAAGCACCTCTTGCTGACCGTCTTCGGTAATTTCAAAAAGAAACTCCTCGGTTTCGCCGTCTTTGGCAACTGTGCCGAGAGGTACTTCTATAATAACGTCCTTGCCGTCGGAGCCGTGCCACATGTCGCGCATGCCCGACACACCATCTTCGGCAAAGATATGTTTCTGATATTTAAGGTGTAAGAGTGTCCAATATTGTTTGTTGCCGCGCACAATAACGCTTCCGCCCTTGCCGCCGTCGCCACCATCGGGACCGGCTTTGGGACGGTATTTTTCTCTTTTCAAATGAGCCGAGCCGGCTCCTCCCCTGCCCGACCTTACGTAGATTTTTACGTAATCGATAAAGTTGTTGTCTGCCATAATGTTATGCCCTTATGCGTGCAAAATTATAATGTTCGAGTTTTGATTTGGCGTAATCGAGCGTTACGGTAAATTGCGAAAGTTTCTGCGAAGGAATGTCGTACATAATATCAAGCATAACAGCCTCACAGATAGAACGTAAGCCACGAGCACCGAGTTTATATTCTATTGCTTTGTCTACAATGTAGTCGAGCACTTCGGGGTCGAATGTCAGTTTTACCCTATCCATCTCAAACAGACGGATATACTGACGGATAATTGCATTTTTTGGCTCGGTGAGAATATTGCGCAAAGCCGTGCGGTCGAGCGGTTCAAGATAGGTCAACTGCGGCAAACGACCAATTATCTCAGGTATAAGTCCAAAAGATTTAAGGTCTAACGGCGTAATATATTGTAAAAAATTATTACGGTCGATGCTGTCGTTTTCGCGAATAGAGTTGTAACCCACAACCTCGGTGTTGAGGCGTTGAGCAATTTTTTTCTCAATTCCGTCGAATGCGCCGCCGCAAATAAAGAGAATATCTTTGGTGTCTACTTGAATCATTTTTTGCTCAGGGTGTTTGCGACCACCGTTTGGCGGAACGTTTACTACGCTGCCTTCCAACAATTTAAGCAAACCTTGCTGAACACCTTCGCCCGAAACGTCGCGAGTGATTGAAGGATTGTCGCCTTTGCGTGCAATTTTGTCGATTTCGTCGATAAACACAATACCGCGCTCAGCTTGTTTTACATCGTAGTCGCACTCCTGTAAAAGTCGCGAAAGAAGGCTTTCAACATCTTCGCCCACATAACCGGCTTCGGTAAGCACCGTAGCGTCAACAATGGTAAAAGGCACATTCAAAAGTCGCGCAATGGTTCTTGCCAAAAGGGTTTTGCCTGTACCTGTTTGACCAACCATAATGATGTTGCTTTTCTCAACCTCCACATCGTCTTTCTTAACTTTCTGATTTAGACGTTTGTAGTGATTGTAAACAGCCACGGCTAATGTTTTTTTAGCCATCTCCTGACCTATCACATATTGATCGAGAAACGCCTTAATTTCGGCAGGTTTGTAATTGAGGTTGGGCGAACCTGACTTTGATGAGTTCGACGCTTCAACACTTGCGCCCAATTCGGTATTAACAATTTGATAAGCCTGCTCCACGCAGTAGTTGCAGATAAACGCCTCCTGTCCTTCCACGAGGAGTTCGGTTTCGGATTTAGGTCTTCCGCAGAACGAGCATCTGCTAATATTTTGTTTTGCCATTGTCTATGGTGTGTTATCGTATTAAATCAGAGCGCAAAGGTAAAAAGATTTTTTGGAAAATCCCCCTACTTCCCATCAATTTTTCTAAACTTTTCTCTTGCCTGAACGGCATAGATGCTGCCGGGATAGTCGGTGAGGATTTTTAGATAATATTTTTTGGCGGTTTCGGGGTCGGCAAGATAGGTGGAGGAGATTTCGGCACAGCGGAAGGCGGCTTTGTCGGCGAGATTGTCGTAGGCATAGTCGTCGGCTACTTTTTGGTAGAGCGATGCAGCCTCGGAAAAATCTTTCTGACGCTCACGGATTTGCGCCTGTCGATAGAGCGACTCGTCTACAAGTGGAGAGCTCTTAAATTGCGTTACAATGGTGTCGTAACAAGTATAGGCATCTTGCAAACGGCTTTGAAACATATACATATCGCCACGGGCAAAAATCTTCAACTCACGGTCGGGGTCGGCGGTTGCAGTTGTGTCGGTAATAAATGTGTTATCAGACACTTGCATATTATCGTTTATAATAATTGCAAGTTCCATGGCATCGTTTGCCACAAGTTTTGAAGTGGCAGCTTTAAGCACGTCTAATTGCGACAATGCCCATTTAAAACTACCTGTGTAATAGGCAACTTTGGCTTTACGGAGTTTGGCTTCGTCGCCTTTTTCGTTTTGTTTGTTGTCGTTTTCTACTTTGGCATAAATCATAAGGGCTTCCCATTCGTCGCCGGCATATAGGTAAATATCAGCAAGTTGAAGATTTAAATCAGCTTTTACAGAGTAATTCAATGGCTGTTGCAATGCCTTGTTGAGAATGCTTTTGGCAGTATCGGCATTGTTAAGATAATAGGTTTCTAAACGGGCGTAATTGATAACGTGTTGCGCAGTGGAGGCGTTGATACCTTGTTTTACAAACACCGAGCGGTATTCGTTTTCAAGATACGAAAGTTGTTCAGAGTCTGTGATAGAACCGTTAACCACCTGCTGATACATAGTGTTAAGAACACCGAGTTTTGCCTGATAGTAAAATGGGGCTTTTTCACCGGCTTCAAGCACGTATTGATATGCCGATGCTGCAGTAGCAAGGTCGCCTGCCGCCTCGGCTTGCTGACCAAGCACAATCAAACGACGTCCATTGCCGTTGGTTCTGCGATCTAACGCTTTTGCCTGATTTACAGCCATCTTGAAGTTTTTTTTCTGCACGTAAACCCAAATGAGCATTTCGCTAAGTGCAGTAGATGGCGTTTTTTGAATCCGTTGCATTAGCGATGACCGCAAAATAGTGTATAGTTCGTCGTTGGTATCGTTGTTGAGATAATATTGCAACATATTCTCCACCGACGACAATTGCGCCTCATTGCGTTCAATAATGTCGAGAGCCGTTTCTGACATTTTTTTATAATTTCGCGACGATGAGTATACAGAAAACAACTCCATGCTGAAATCAATATTGGCAATTTCAGCACCTTTAAGAAGTGTTTTTTCGGCATAGTCGGGTTCATCGGCCATCAAAAAACTATTGCACACCGACACTAAAGAGTTGCGGTCTTTGGGTAGCGAAGCCAAGACCGACTGATATTGTTCGTCGGCCTTGTCGCCCTTGCCCTGACTTTTGTAAATAGAGCCTAATATAATTTTATACGACAAATCGTTTTTATAGGTCGATACTTGCTTTTTGGCAGCTTTTTCGGCCTTGTCGAGGTCGCCTAATGCTTCAAGACACTTGATGTAATAGTTGAAATAGTTTTTTGAATGTGTCTGATTAAAAAGGCTTTCAAACAAATAAGACGCTTTGTCGAAATCCTTGCTGTTGTAATAAGAGTACGCAAGCGAAACATCTTCCTGATTTTGGGCTGCAGCTACAACCGTAACCAATGCCAACAGCAAGGACAGTAAAATTCTCATCTTATTGATACAGATAACGTTTTATACTGCGTTTCGGAGTCTTTTCAAATTCCTCGTTGTAGATTTTTACGCCTTTGATTTGGCTGTATACCGGCAATTCTTTGTTGAGCTGCAACACATATTTCTCAATGGTTGACGATATTTCCGATTCAGGAATATTCTGACTGCGCAAAGAGTCAAAGTCGGGATAAATCAAAGCCACAAGTTTGCCCTCTTTTTCTACCACGATGGATTCATTTACAAAGAAAAGATTGTTGATTTTGTCTTCCACCTCTTCGGGATAGATGTTTTGACCACTCGGACCAAGTATCATATTCTTGATTCTGCCTTTGATAAAGATGTTGCCGTCTTTGTCCATAAGACCAAGGTCGCCGGTGTGTCCCCAACCATCTTTGTCGATAAATTGTGCTGTGGCTTCGGGATTTTTGTAATAACCAAGCATCATATTTTCGCCACGTGCAAGTATTTCACCTACAACGTTTTGCGGGTCAGAAGAATCTATTTTGATTTCCATACGGTCGATAGTGCGTCCGCAAGATGTTTCGGCAAATTTATCCCAAGGAGAGTATGCCAAGAGAGGTCCGTACTCTGTCATACCATAGCCCACAGTGTATTCAAACTTGATTTTGCGCAAGAATCTTTCGATTTCGCAGTTGATAGGAGCACCGCCCACAATCAGCTGACGGAAGTTGCCGCCGAGAGCCGAACGCAGCTGGTCGTGAATCTTTTTGTAGATTTTTTCGCTGATAACCGGCACTTTGAGCATAAAATTCACCGTAGGACGCTCGATTTCGGGGAAGATTTTTTTCTTGATAATTTTTTCCACCACCAACGGCACCGTAATAATGAGCGACGGTTTGATTTGCTGCATTGCGTCGATAAGTATCTTTGGCGAAGGCACTTTGGTAAGGAAAAATATATGAACACCCGAAATAAAATGGTGAATAAATTCAAACGAAAGTCCGTACATGTGCGCCATAGGCAACATTGCAATCATAGTTTCGCCCGCCTTTGTGCCAAGGTTGTCGATAGTAAACTGAATGTTTGACATAAGGCTGCGATAAGGCAACATAACGCCCTTAGAAGCGCTCGTTGTACCTGATGTATAGTTGATTATGCCCACTTCTTCGGGATTTTCGTCGAAAAACGAGATATGGTCGGGAGTAAAACGTTCGGGGTAACGCTCACCAAAAATGCGGTTGAGATTTTTGCGTGTATCAGTCAAGCTTTCGCTGCGTGAAACACGAAGGCTGTAATCCTCGATACGCACTACTCCAATAAGCGCCGGCATAGAAGCCTCGTCGAGACCTGTCCACACTTCATCGCCGCAGAATAGGATTTTAGACTCGCTATGGTTTACAATATTGTGAATGTTGTCGGGTTTAAATTCGTGAAGAATAGGCACAGGTACAGCTCCATAGGTTAAGGCAGCAAGGAATGCAACACCCCACGAGGCGGAATTTTTGCCGCAAAAAGCAATTTTGTCGCCTTTTTGGATCCCGGTTTTTTCAAATACAATATGTATTTTTACAATTTTACGAGCCACGTCTTTATAAGTAAAGGTAGCTCCGCCATAATTTGTAAGAGCCGGCATATCCCAATATTTGCGAAGCGCGCGCTCTATAACTTTAATAATGCTCTTTTCCATGGTATAATAAATTTAATCCACCCATGTAGGCACGTCTGTGTCGCTTGTGATGATATGCGCCCACCGGCAGATGGTTTCGTAATTATTGTCGTGAATTATGTGGTAATTAACTGCATTGATATCGCTGTGGTCTTCGTAGAGAGGACGTCCCGAGCGGATAAGTTGCTCGGTTTTGTCGTCGGTTGACAATGGGTCGGCATTGTCGTATGTTTCTTTGCTAATTTCGTAAAGGTAGTAACCGCCAATGCAGCCGTTGGTAAAATAACATTCGGCAGAGTAACGATTGTTTACAGTGTCGTAACAAACTGTCCACCACGAAGCTCCGGGATCAGACCCTTTACCTTTTTTTAAAACGAATTCTTCCATTTATAATCAGTTTAGATTTATTCCACGCGGTCTTTTTTTCCATATTTTATTATAATGGCGTTGCTCGGTGCACTCTCCACGTGGTAGCGGTTAAACGCCGTTATCTTATACGTATACACTTTTTTCTTAAACGAGAATTTGCTGTTTTTAAACAACGAAAGGTCGTTTTGCGAAATATATTTCAAGAAATTGCTTTTTGAAGGCACAAAGTTGGGACTGTTGCCCTTAACCCTATACACCGAATAAAATATAGCGGTGTCGGCTGGAGGAAGTGTTTTGCCGTTGTCTTTTTGCCAATAAACGTGATATTGATTGCGCATCTTCACCATCGAAACTTTTGGACTTTCGGGGAAAACGCTCAACCACGGCATCTGCGGCATCATTACGTTTTTATTGAAACAACTCTGTCGCACGCTCGATACCATATTCAACGGATTTTTGGTAACAGTGGTAGAACGATAAACAATAACTCCCTGAACATTAGGATATTTGCGGGTAATTTTAATCTGATTTGGAATTTCTTGCGGATCTGCCCATCCTCCCGAAGGATTTTCCTGATTGTAAGCGCCTATGCCAATGTAGATATTACGACCATAGGCGTGATCATTCCACCACTTAACCACAGTTTCAAAATCGTTGTACACGTGACCAATGTTCCAATAAATCTGCGGTGCACAATAATCTATCCAGCCGTTTTTGAGCCAAGCGAGGGCATCGGCATAGAGGTAGTCGTATCCCGAAAGACTGTTGGTGGGACTTCCTTCTGCTGGGTCTTCTCTCTTGTTGCGCCACACACCGGCAGGACCAACGCCAAATTTAACCCACGGTTTTTCGTTTTTGATTGCAATGTAGCACTCCTTGATAAATTCGTTGATATTGTTGCGACGCCAATCGGCTATATTATCGAAACCTTTGCCGTATTTTTTATATGTGGCTTGATCTGGTAAGGCAACAATCTTCTTATTGTCGCCGGTGATGGGATATGGATAAAAATAATCGTCGAAATGAACGCCGTCGATGTCGTAACGCTTAACCACATCTACAATCAACCTTACAAGATAATTTCGCACCTCAGGAATACCCGGATCAAAATATTTGTTGGCTCCATAGGTAAAAAACCATTCGGGCTTGGTGTTAGAAATATGCTCTTTGCACACGTCGGCATACTGAATTGTAGCCACAGCACGAAAAGGATTAAACCATGCGTGATACTCCATACCAATGGCGTGAGTTTCCTTTACCATAAAAGTGAGCGGATCAAAATATGGTTCGGGTGCACGTCCCTGTTTGCCGGTAAGCCATTCGCTCCACGGCTCATACTCCGAGGCAAAAAAAGCATCGGCAGCGGGTCTTACCTGAAATACTACTGCATTGTAACCTGCATTGTGCAATGCGGTGATTAGATCCAAATAGTTTTGTTTCAGCACTTTGCTATCTGTAGTGGCAACAGTAGGAAAGTCTATTCGTTTAGATGTGGCAACCCAAACGCCACGAAATTCGCGCAGCGTATCAGGAAAATCTTGAGCCACAGCTTCGAAACAAATCGTCAAGAGAATAATCGCTAAAATACGTCTCATAACAAAAAGAAATTTTTACAAAGGAAATAAAAAAAATGATATAACGTAGCAAAAACACAAAAAAAAGCGGCGGGTGTACATTGAAACCACCGAGCCGCTTTTCTCAATATCTGAATCATACCAGATATTTCTCCAATATAAACCTAATGCTACAAACTTAATAAAAACCTATGTTATTAAATACATTAATATATACGATTGATGTAGAAAAAGGTTTTAATAATAACACAAAAAACGGCGAAAAAAATATTTCCGCCGTTTTCTGTGATAAATATTAATAATCAATTACTTACGTTCCGACTTCAATGTTGAATAGTTAAGTTTCAAAGCTTGAACCTTGCGAAGTTCCTGCTTAACGTCGGTGATGATACCCATTTTAGCATCGGAGTCAACTTTGAGCGAGTAAGTCATCAAAGGTCTTTCGGCCTCATCGTGGCTCTGACGCTCAGCCTCGATATAGTCGGGAATATCATAAAGTTCAGAAATTTTGTCGTTGAGCTGAACACGGGGCTCAGTACCGAATTTCGACTGGAAAGCCGAAAGGGGAGCGCCCACATAGATATAGCTTACAAGCGATTTTTTCTCCAACTTCTTAACCTCAGTAGCGGTAGGAAGCTTGATTTTAACCTTGTAGTCAGTTTCCTTCATAGAAGTTACCGACATAAAGAAGAACAGAAGCATGAACACGATGTCAGGAAGCGAAGCTGTAGAAAGACCGCTTACCTTACGTCCGCCTTTTTTTCTAAATTTTGCCATTTTTAAGTCCTCCTTTTTTAACTATTTAACACTACGCGGTTCTGCCTCTGAAATATTGAGCGGGAAAACAGTTTTAACAATCTTCTGCTCGTCGGCGCCAAGGTCGTCGTAAACCTTGCCGAAATATTCTTTAGCAAAATTGTCGCGGCATATATTAAATGCAGCCACGATAGAGTTCTGCACTTGGATATATGTCTCGTATTTAGTACCACGGTCGTTTTGGAGTGAAACAACTCCACGAGTAATGTTCACATCGCCGCATTTGTCCATAACTGCTTTGATAGTAGCAGCTTCTTCGGCTTTGCCTTTACCAATAAGCTCATCGTATTTTGCCGAAGCCTTAACCTGCTCAGAAAGGTTGTCAGAGTTGGCGGGGTTGGTCAAAAACTTGATGGTTCTATCTGTAAGCTCATTGAATTCAGACAATTCGCCTTCGATAGCCAACTGGTTGTCCTTGTTGATGAGCACAATAAAGATATTGCGCTCGTTGATCTGCTCAGTCTGCTGCTGCTCGTCGTTGTTTGGAGGAGGCAGCTGACGCAACAAACCTTGGTCAACGTTCATAGACGTGGTCACAAGGAAGAAGATCAACAGAAGGAACGCGATGTCGGCCTGCGAACTTGCGTTAATTTCACCTACTTGTCTCATCTGTATTGTTTTAATAAGGCAGCCGCCGATTATGCGACGGCTACCGAAAATTCAACTTAATTATTTTAATTTAGACGAAATCTCGAGCCAAAGGATGGCTAAGAAATTAAGTCCGAGGATAATGTACAATGAGAACAAACCAGTGTCAGAACCTTTGAGTTCGCCCGGAGTGGTTTGAACCAATGTAGGCATGATTGAATCCATAGAGTCGCTAGCGAGAGCGTAAGAAACGATGGCAATCAATACCAGAGCAGCAACCATGATACCGGTGCTGATGCTCTTCTTGGGATTCATAACGATATCCCAGATGAAAGCGAGCACTGCGAGGCCGGCAGCAACGTAGAACAGCACTTCTGCCCATGTGAGAACCAACGATGTGGTGGCGTGCTCAATCTGCGTAGCTTCATCCTCCAACGGTACTACTTGCATGTAGAACATCACAACAAGTGCGATAGAGATAGCAAATAATACTATAAGGAGGTACTTCGATATTTTTTGTAAGAAAGATGTCTCCATATTAATTAGTTATTTTTTTCTTGGTATTTAACAAGAATATCTACAAACGAGATAGAAGCGTCTTCCATATCGTTGGTGATAGATTCGATTTTAGAAAGGATGTAGTTACAGAATACCTGCAAGATGATAGCAGCAACCAAACCGGTTACGGTTGTGATCAACGCTACCTTGATACCAGCGGCAACCAACGAAGCCGAAACGTCACCGGCTTGCTCGATTGAGTCGAACGCTTGGATCATACCGATTACAGTACCCATGAATCCCAACATAGGAGAAAGTGCGATGAAAAGGTTGATCCAGGTTACACCGCTTTCCATCTGTCCCATCTGAACGCTTCCGTAAGAAACAACTGACTTTTCGATAAGGTCGATGTTGTTTTCTTTCTTGTCGTCGTAACGGTCGAGACCCTGATAGAAAATGCTTGCAACAGGTCCACGTGTGTTTTTACATACTTGTTTAGCCTCTTCGATGCCGCCGTTGTTAAGGGCGTCTTCTACGTTCTGAAGAAGTTTCTTGGTGTTGGTTGAAGAAAGACCTAAGTAGATAATTCTTTCAATTGCGATTGCAAGACCGAGGATCAAACAGATAAGCACTGATGCCATGAAGCCGGCACCACCTTCGATGAATTTGGTCTTGATAGCTTTGTGAATCGGAACTTCTTCGGGCTGAGCCTGAGAACCTGATTGAACGTTTTCTGTAGCAGGAGCTTGAGATTCTGCCTCTTCCTGCGCAAACAAATCTGCACTTCCGAAAAAGAGCATTCCTGATATTGCCAATAATGAAAATAGCTTTTTCATGTTGTGTTTTTAGTTTTAATTATACGATAATTGATACTTAATTTAATTTTTGCGGAGAGAGGGGGATTCGAACCCCCGATACACTTTTGGCGTATACACGCTTTCCAGGCGTGTTCCTTCAACCACTCGGACATCTCTCCTTGATGCCTCTTTGCTAAAATTCACGGTTCGAAATTATAAAAAGAAAATGTAGTTAAAAAAAAATTAACAAAAAAAATACAACTTTTTTTGCATTTTATTTACAACCTTTTTATAATACGTTGATTTTTAGCTGGTTGTATATTAAGCGCCAAAGTGCGAAGATTTCACATTGCGGTCAATTTTGCGCATCAATCCCTGCAATACTGCTCCGGGGCCACATTCGATTACCTCATCAACGCCTGCTGCAGCCATATTCTGTATGGTTTTGGTCCAGCGTACCGGCGATGTTAGTTGTTTGATAAGGTTTTGTTTAATTTCCTCGGGATTGGTATGAGGCATTGCATCAACATTCTGATAAACAGGACATTTAGGTGCTGCAAAACTGGTTGAATCGATAGCTTGTTGCAATTCGGTTTGAGCGGGAAGCATCAACGGTGAGTGGAATGCTCCGCTTACTGCTAATTTAACAACACGTTTAGCACCTGCCTCTTCAAGTTTCTTAGATGCCTTGTCAACGCCTTGCTCTGTACCTGAAATCACAATCTGACCAATGCAGTTGTAATTGGCTGCCACTACGGCGTCGCCTTCTTGTGTGGTTTGTGCGCAGATGTTTTCGATTACCTCGTCGTCGAGACCAAGCACTGCCGCCATAGAGCCTTTTGATGTTTCGCAGCATTTCTGCATAGCTGCAGCGCGTTTTGCTACGAGCGAAAGACCGTCGGCAAATGAGAGGGCACCGGCTGCTGTAAGTGCTGAGAACTCACCGAGCGAGTGTCCGGCTACAAAATCGGGATTGAAATTGTCGGGGTCGGCCAATACCGACACTACCGAATGTATAAAAATACAGGGCTGTGTTACTTTGGTTTGCAACAACTGCTCTGCAGTGCCTTCAAACATAAGGTTGGTGATGTCAAAGCCTAACACTTCGTTAGCTTGATTAAATAATGCTTTGGCTGTGTCTGATTTTTCGTAAAGATCTTTGCCCATTCCGGGAAACTGCGATCCCTGTCCGGGAAATACATATGCTTTCATTGCTTTGCTGTTTTTATAATTTCTGGCAAAGTTAATAATAAATATATATAGTGTGCTTTTTTTTCGATTTTTTTTACAATACCCGATAACGTTTGCCAGGAAGTGATTTGATAACATCCTTAAATTCAAGGGTGAGCAATATAGGCGAAAGTTCGCTCATAGGTATCTTCGACTCGGCGGCAATTACATCAATGCTTATTTCACCGTTTCGGCGGAGAGCGTCAACTATGAGTATTTCTTGCGGATCAAGACTTGGAAACTCCATTTCGGTTTGCAAAGGTTCTGCTAATTTGGGAGAATTCCAGCCCATAAGTTGCTCCAAGTCGGCATAACCGGTAAGTAGAGTGGCTTTGCCGTCGCAAATAAGTTGGTTGCAACCGGAATAATTCTTGTCGGTGGCACGTCCGGGAAATGCAAACACCTCGCGACGATACTGCATCGAATAATCAGCAGTTATCAGCGCACCGCCTTTTTTGCGGCTCTGCACTATGATAAGAGCATCACAAAGTCCTGCTACAATGCGGTTTCTACGTGGAAAATTGGTTTTGGAAACAGGATGTCCGTAGTAATACTCGGTTATCAACATTCCGGCTCCGTGAATAATTTGTTCCGACATTTCACGATTTTCGGCAGGATAAATCATATCAAAACCGTGTCCCAACACCGCTGCAGTAGGCACGCCCAATTGTATAGCTGCCTGATGTGCGTATGTATCGGCACCGGCTGCCAATCCGCTAACAATCACCGCACGTATACCATCGGCTTTTAAACCTTCCACAAGTGCGTAAATATTATCGCGTCCCTCGTAGTCGGTAAGTCGAGAGCCCACAATGCCTATGGTGCGACAAACATCAAAATTAACTCCGCCACCTTTGGTGTAATATAATATAGGTGCGTCGTCGCATTGAGCCAATTTGCGCGGATAATTGTTGTCGGTAAAGTATGTAATTGATATATTGTTTTTTATGGCAATATCAATCTGACGTTTTGCTTGGTCGATAATGGATTGTGAACCCAGAGCATCAATAATCCTTTGCGAAAATTTGCCTGAAGCTCGCAGCAAATCGCGTTTTTCAAATACCTGACAAGCATTTCCAGCCCAGTTGACGAGTTTACGCGCAGTGCTACTGCCCACACCGGGTATCAGTGTAACAGCAACAGCATAAACGGCGTCTTGATTGAGTTCCATAATTATTTCGGAGCTTTGAAATAGAGTACCACACCTATTATAGTATAGATGATATTCGGAATCCACACAGCCAACAATGGAGGCAACGAACTACCTTTGGCAAATTCGCAGAACACCTGCATAAAGAGTATATAACTAAAACTCAACGCCAAACCTACTCCAAGGTTGATTCCTATTCCGCCCCTCACCTTTTTGCACGAAAGCGTAACGCCTATCAACGTAAGTATAAAGCAGGCAAACGGGAATGCAATACGTTTGTAACTTTCCACAAGAAAAGCCTCAATATTGTCGCTACCACGCATACGTTGTTCATCAATATAATCGTGAAGGTCGGAACTTGTAAGAGTTTCAATTCGATCCAAACTTTGATTAAAGTCGCTTGGAAGAATGGCGAGAGTGGTGTCCATCTTGCGACCAGTTACCACCGAATCGGTTGCGCCGTTGAAATACCTTATATAATAGTTGTTGATTGTCCACTTGTTTTTAACAGAATCCCAAGCCACATAGTCACTCATAAGTTTTTCTTTCATAATCTTGCCGTCAAACTTTTCCCACGAAAACTTGTAGCCGATATTTGACGAAGCCACATAGTTTTGCATATATAAAAATGTGTTGGGGTCGGTTTGACGATGAATATTGCGCGATTCGTTTACGTAAGGGTTGTGCACGTAGATATTCTCAAACTTAATTCTAATGTCGTTGGCAGGAGGAATAATATATGCACTCAAGAAAAACGACAACAATGCAAGTATGGCTGCACTCTCAAAATATGGCACAAGCATACGTTTGAAACTGATACCGGCACTCAAGATGGCAATAATTTCGCTATTGCCCGCAAGTTTGGATGTAAAGAATATCACCGAGATAAAAATAAACAAGAACATAAACATGTTGGCATAATAGGGCGCAAAGTTGAGGTAATAATCAAAAAGTATAGCCTCAAACGGTGCTTTTTTCTCGATAAAGTCGTCGAGTTTTTCCTGAATGTCGAACACAATAATGATAGAAATCAGCAGCACAAGCGAATAGAAGAATGTGCCGAGAAATTTTTTCATTATGTAGCGGTCTAATATCTTGAACATTTTTTTGTCTCTATTATATAAATGTGTATAAAATCAAATTCGCTGCATCATCTCTTTGGCCGCGTCGTCTTTCCAATCGGCAAAAGTACCGTCGAGAATGCGCTCACGAATGGTTTTTACCAAGTTGAGATAGAATGCAAGGTTGTGTATTGAGGCTATCTGTGCGGCAAGACGCTCGTTGGCAGTTACCAAATGACGCAGATAAGCCTTTGAGTAATAATGATCCACAAAAGAAGTGCCGTCGGGGTCAAGTTCCGAGAAATCCATCTTCCATTTCTCGTTTTTCATATTCATAGTACCTTTTGAGGTGAATATCATACCGTTGCGAGCATTGCGGGTGGGCATCACACAGTCGAACATATCAATGCCGCGAGCCACACCTTCTATAATATTAGCAGGCGTGCCCACACCCATCAGGTAGCGGGGTTTGTCTTTGGGCAAAATGTTGTTTACCACCTCAATCATCTCGTACATCATCTCCACGGGTTCGCCTACCGAAAGACCGCCAATAGCGTTGGCATCCATCTCTTGCTTGGCAATAAACTCAGCCGACTGTTCACGAAGGTCGCGATATACACTGCCCTGAACAATAGGAAGATACGCCTGCGAATGGCCGTAAAGAGGTTCGGTTTCAAGATAATGCTTAACACCGCGTTCGAGCCATTGATGTGTGAGTTTCAACGATTTAGCCGCATATTTATAGTCGCACGGATAAGGTGTGCATTCGTCTAAAGCCATCATAAAATCGCTGCCAATGGTGCGCTCAATGTCCACCACATTTTCGGGCGTGAAAATATGCTTGCTACCGTCGATATGCGAACGAAATGTTACGCCTTCGGGAGTAAGTTTGCGGTTTTCGGCAAGCGAAAACACCTGGAATCCGCCGCTGTCGGTAAGTATGGGACGGTCCCAATGAATAAATTTGTGCAAACCGCCAGCCGCCTTGATAACCTCCATACCGGGACGAAGATAAAGATGGTAAGTGTTGCCAAGTATAATCTGTGCGTTGATATCGTCGCTCAATTCGGTTTGATGAACGCCTTTGACCGAGCCCACAGTGCCCACAGGCATAAATATAGGCGTGGGAACGCTTCCGTGGTCGGTGGTTATAACACCTGCGCGGGCGTTGGTGCGAGGATCTGTATGTTTAATTTCGAACTTCATTTACAAAAATTTCCAGTCTGCAAAGATAAACCATCAAATCGTTTTTGCATCAAACAATCACAAAAAAAAACATATTTTTTTATTTTATAACAATTTATTAAAAAATGGTTTGTACATTTGCACAAAATAGACAAACATCAATGTTGGAAGAAATAGCATCCTTGTTTAAGGATATATATAGTTGGAAATTTTGGCTAATATGCTGCCTGATACTTGTTTGGATAGTGCAAATGTGCTATTACTTAGGTGTATTTGTACGCATTCGACGCAAGCCCAAGGTAAAACAATACCTTAGTCCGGTGCCCGTTTCGGTGGTAATATGCGCCCGCAACGAAGCCGCCAACCTGCGCGAAAAGTTGCCCGCAATTTTGGAACAAGAGTATCCCGACTTTGAGGTAATTGTGGTAAACGACTGTAGCACCGACGACAGCGCTCTTGTGCTTGCCGAACTCAAACAGAAATACCCCAAACTTTACGTTACCGAAGTGCCGTTCGACCGAAAATTTTCGCACGGCAAAAAACTCGCCCTCACCGTAGGCATCAAAGCCGCTAAAAATGAATGGCTTCTGCTCACCGATGCCGATTGTAAGCCGGTGTCGAAATGGTGGATAAAAACCATGAGCCAAAATTTTTCCGACCAAAACGACATTGTGCTCGGTTATGGAGGATACGACCAACGCAAAGGATTTCTCAACCGACTAATACGCTACGACACAGTATTTATTGCTATGCAATACTACACCTACACCGAAATAGGAATGCCTTATATGGGTGTTGGCAGAAATATGGCTTACCGCAAATCATTGTTTGAAAAAACACGCGGATTTTCGAGCCACAGTTATCTGATGTCGGGCGACGACGATATTTTTGTAAACCAAAACGCTCAGAAAGGCAGAATTGTGTGCGAAACCAACTCGGCATCGTTTACCCTCTGTGAACCCAAGGAGAGTTTCAGCCAGTGGAACAAACAGAAACAGAGACATTTTTCGGCATCAGAACGGTACAAAACCAAGCACAAGGTGGTTTTGGCAATGGAAACGCTATCGAGATCATTATTCTACATCGGTTGCATAGCGCTTTCATTTTTTAATCCATTATATTTTATTACACCAATTTTGTTTTTTACAAGATATTTTGTATATTTATACGCGATTTCAAAAGCCTCTTCCAAGTTTAACACCAAGGGAGTGACAGCCGCTGGAATACTTTTTGACATAATACTACCTTACATAAACGCATTACAACTAATTTTAGGAAAAATTCGCAAGGACAGACTCACATGGAAATAGAAAACGAAAACACAGGAAACAGTTCATTCTCGGAAAAAGCAAAAGCCGACTACAAACTCGTGCTCGAAGCGCGGGCGGGCAACCAAAAGGCATTTGCCGAACTGCTCGGAAAATACCGCGACTCGGTATACTATATGATAGTGAAGATGGTGCGCAACCCCGACGACGCCGAAGACCTCACCATTGAGTCGTTTGGCAAGGCGTTTAAGAACATCAAGTCGTATATGCCGTCAAACGCATTTAGCACATGGCTGTTCAAGATTGCTTCTAACAACACCATCGACTTTCTGCGTAGCAACAAAATGCAGAAAAACAACATATCTATCGACAAACCAAGTTCCACAAGCGATAGAGAAGCCACATCATGGGCAGAAAACACCCTCACCGCTCCCATCAAAGACCCCGAAGAGAGCATGATGAAAGAGCAGAAAGAAAAACTTATGCGTCAAGTAGTTAAGCAACTTCACGACGATTACCGCATTATCACCGAAATGCGATATTTTGATGAAATGTCGTACACCGAAATTGCCGAAAAACTCGACCTCCCGCTCGGCACCGTCAAGGCTCGCCTTTTCCGCAGCCGCGAACTCTTGCTCAGCATTGTAAAAGATATCAACCTAAACAAAGACCGTATCTAAATGGACTGCGGCATTATCCTAAAATATTTCCCGAGCCTTACCGACAGGCAGAAAGAGCAGTTTGCCCTCCTTGGCACGCTATATCCAGAGTGGAACGACAAAATCAACGTGATTTCACGCGCCGACATCGACCAACTATACACACGCCACATTCTCCACTCGCTCGCCATTGCCAAATTCAACCTTATAGACCAAAGCCAAAACATCCTCGACGTGGGCACAGGCGGAGGTTTCCCCGGAATACCCCTTGCGATTATGTATCCCGAAAAACGTTTCACCCTTATTGATTCCATAGGCAAAAAAATCACTGTGGTAGAGGATGTTATAGAAAAAATCGGTCTTAAAAACGCCACCGCCCACAAAATCAACAGCAACGACCTCAAAGACAAATTCGACACCATAGTGAGCCGCGCCGTAACAGCATTTCCAAACTTTTTAAAACAGACCCGCAAGGCATTAGAAAAATCACCCACATCGTCAATCGTCTACCTCAAAGGCGGCGACTTTGACGAAGAAATCGCCCCCTTCCGCAAACACATAACACTATACAACATTCCAGATGTGTTTGAAGAAGAGTTTTTTGAAACTAAGAAGGTGATAAAGTATAGGGTGTTTGAGTAATATCTCCCCTACTTTCTCATCCCTTCAATCCTTGATTTTGCACTCCTATACGAACTTGCCGCCATACCTAACATTTCAAGACGTTGAGTTTTGTCGTCTATCATCTTTTCAAGAATAAGAATCACTTTGTAATGATCCGATAGATTATTGTATGTAGTATCAATTTCATCAATAAAATCATAATCCACTAATTTATAATAATTAATAAAATCTTTCTCATCGTCCGACTTCCATTTAGCAATACTCCTACCATTGCAAATATCATTATACAAACTCTGACCAGAGTAATAAAATCTCTCAAAATCATTTTTCTTATCATCAATAATACGCTCATAATCACCAATCTTAGATTTAAGCAACGATATTTCAGACAGCAATCGCCCTACTTCGGCATCGCGTTTAGATATTTCTGATATCAAAGCATTATTTAGATTAGTTTTACGACGGTAGTAAAACCACACAAAACACAATAACAACAAAGCAATCACAACCAACAACACCAACGGGAAATAATGATTGCTTTGTTCAGGTTTGTTCTCAGCAGGTTGCATCTCAGAATTATCCGATTTGCTTTCCACATCCTTATATTCCATCTCGGCAATCAACGAATCTTTTTGCAACACAAGGTCGGCATACACCTCCGTAGCCTTTACATAATCACCCTTTTTCTTCAACGCCTCTGCATACATCTGCATCAGTTCGGCATTGGTTGTATAAGCCGTGGGGGTATAAGCATATTGATAATAATGTTCAAACTCCTTAATTTTTCCCTGCGAAAGATAGAGTTTTGAAAGGTTTTTGTAAGCAGCGGAATAATCGTAAATAGACACAGATTTCAAATAGTATTGTTCTGCAAGCAATAGTTGACCTTTCTTTTCTGCCATTGAACCAAGTAGGGAATAAATGGCAGCCTTTCCTTTAGGTTCATACCAATCTATAAAATTAACGCACTTATTTATATACTTATCTGCTTCGTCAAGATTATCCTGTTCATTGTAGCAAATAGCCAATATGTGCGAAGAATGTGCAATACGCGGCTTATCATTGTGCGTCTCTGCGAGTTCCAACGCTTTGAGTGCATAATGAATGCAATAACTGCCATTATAATAAAAAATACCAATTTGATAACCAAGAATATATATATTACACTTTAATATATAATCATCAACACCAATCAAAAGAGCCTCAGCCTTGTCGTTATAAATACGAGCGCTGTCTTTACTACCGATATTTAATAGTGCAGAAGCCTTATAATTGAGTGAATAACAAAGTTTTAATGTATCGCAATACTCTGAAAAAACTTTTATAGGGAAATCAAGTTCATTAGGAGAAACACTCTCATTGTGTCGGCAGCGCATCCTAACGGAGAGAAAATTATAATAAGCCAAATCTAAGGTAGAATCTGTTGGTAGAGTAATATTTTTATAGATTTCAGCAGCCAAACTATCCTGATTGGCAGTCAAAAGCGAATCAATGGTCTCGAGACGCAAATATTCATCTGATTTTGTTTCATAAGAAGTGCCACAACTACACAAAACGTACAAGACAAAACAAATAATACTAAAATATAAACCAACAAACCTTTTCATATAATTTAGATCATCGTTGCAAAGATAAAAAACGATTTCATTTTTGCAAAAAAATCTCTCAACAATCTAAAATTGACGCCATTTTTTATAAAACTATAAATTTAGCCGCTGCAAAGAGCGCAAAAATACGCCGAAAAAGTAATACATATTTTATAATTTTTCCATTCACAATCCCAAATCCGCCTAAATAGAGCCATTTCTTTGCAGCGCCAATAATTGGTATCCTTCTAATTATAAGGTATTTAAGCCGCTGCACAAAATCGCAAATTGCTGCATTTTCACACCAAAAATCGGCAAAAACGAGGATTGTACACTATATTTCAACCACTTACAATGCAGCAACACAAAATCAAATGCAACGCTAAAAATTTGGAAATAGTTTTTTGCGAATCTACATTTGCAACAGACAAACAAAACAAAAACATAATATTAAGATGAAAAGCAAGATAATCAAATTCGTTTTATCCATCACAATGATGGTATCAATTACAATGATATGCCCTACTCCAATAGAGGATATAATACGTGGCATTTTAGGTAAAGATATAAATAAACCAGAACCACGGCAACCTTTTCCTTTTGCAGAAATCAACGAAGCAAAATGACAAAGTCCACATTATAATATATAATGTGTGACCAATAACCAAGAAAACTTAGTTTAATATATTAAACCCACAATCAACCGGCGGAACGCGAAGGCCAAGCGGAAAGCCATAGTAATTAACATTTTAAAAAATTTAATAAAATGAAAGACATTAAATTTGAACAATTAGACGACAAAAAATTTCAGGAACTCAACGAAGAAGAAATGAAAAACATCAAAGGCGGTAAAATGCGTTGTGACCCCAGCGCAACACGTATTGGTGTTAAAGGTGGTGACGATTATGGAGATATCGAGGAAGATTAAACCTCATTGTTAATTAATAATTTGGTTATTGGAGATTATGTGTACCGTACTCTCCGATAACCTCATTTTGGATAGATATGGTTTTAATATTGTCTAATGACGGTGATTTTAGCACCGATTTAGTTTTGGATTGGCTTGCTTTTTATAATCATCCATTTGTACGACTTAACTCAAACGTGATAATAAACGATGAGTTGATATTTAATTTTGATAATCAAGGATTTAATGCTTCTTTGAATAAAAAAATATTGTCTTTTAAAGATATAAATGCTGTGTGGTTACGTAAATTCGGTCATTTTCGTTCAACCAAACATTATAAAAAATTGGCATTTAGTAGAAATTATGATTTTGAGACTCCCCAATTATTGCATTCTGAATTTAATAGGGTAACTCAAACTTTTTTTGCGATGTTGTCTGATAAAAAATGGCTTACTAAATATACAAGTACACATTTAAATAAAATACTTATGTTGAAAATGGCTTCTGAATGCGGTTTATTAATACCAAAGACAAAGGTCATTAATAGAAAAGAAATGATAAATCCGAATAACAGATATATTTCAAAATCATTAGAGAATCCCATTGATATCAAAATATCTGATGATGAATATGGTTTTATGTATACGGCACGCATTGATGATGTTGTATACCATAAGTTACCAAATGAGTTTGCAGTATCTCTTATTCAAGAAGAAGTTGAAAAAGATTACGAAATAAGAGTGTTTTATATATGCGGGAAATCGTATCCAATGGCAATTTTTTCTCAGAACGATCCTCAAACCAAAATAGATTTCAGAGTCTACAATTTCGAATGTCCTAACAGATGTGTGCCCTGCGATTTGAGTTCGGACATTCAACATCAAATTCAGACTTTTATGGAGCGTATTGATTTGAATTGCGGTTCATTGGATTTTATCAAGGGTACGGACGGAAAGTTGTATTTCTTGGAGGTAAATCCCACCGGGCAGTTCGGTATGATAGATTTCCCTTGCAATTATGGTCTGCACAAAATAGTTGCTGAAACACTAATAAAAATGGACACTATATGAACAAGTTATTTATTGACACTGTGCCAAATGAAGAGCGCGAACAATTCAGTTTGAATTTTTTACTAACCTCAATTGATAAGATATGTATTGATCCCGACAAAAAAAATGTAAGACGGGTGTTTTGCAAATACCGTTCTAACAAGTATTACCGTTGTATAGACTTTCATAAACACATATCTTGTATGTTAACCAATGTTGATTTAATTAAACTTAGTAAATGATGGATACTAGTAAAAAATTTTCACTATATCCTTGTTGCATATTGACGCAAGGGAAACAGCGGGCTTTGATAACCGATATTCAACGTTGTAAGTACAAATTAATTCCATTATCTTTATATGTCCTTTTAAGCGATTATAAAGAATATACAATCGAGCAGATAATCGAAAAATTTCCTAACGAAGAAACAACAATTCTGAAATACTACAGATTCCTTTTAGAAAAGGAATGGGGATTATTGGAAAAACAGGGAGAGTCAATGTTTAAACCTATTGCTCCTGTTTTTTATAATCCAATGCTTATTACCAATGCAATTTTTGATTACGACAGGTATTCTCAATATAGTATTCCATCGGCTATTAGTAAATTAGAAGAACTTCATTGCGAAAATCTGGAAATACGGTTCTACGATGTATTTGATTTGGATTTTATTTGCAACAATGTAATTAATTCTTTGGAAGGCACATCAATCCGTAATTTAGAGTTGCTGATGCAGTTTACTAATGAAAATAGTATTCAACGTATTATTGATATTTATAAGATGTGTCCGAGGCTTAGAAAAGTAACAATCGTATCCGTTCCAAAACAGTTTGAAAAAATATTAAATAACGGTGAATTGGTTGTGATATTAACCTCGGAGATTGTTCGTTCTGAAACTTCTTGCGGAGTAATTAAGCCGTGTTATTTTACACCTGAAACCGCTATGTATTTAGAATCGTTGCATTACAACAACTGTCTTAATGCAAAAATATCAGTCGACCGTTACGGTAATATAAAAAACTGTCCATCTATGACGCAAATATATGGGCATATTGAACGAAACACGCTTGTTGATATAGCGTCAATGCCTGAATTTCAAAAATTATGGCATATCAAAAAAGACGATATCAAGGTTTGTAAGGAATGTGAATTCAGATATATGTGCCACGATTGTCGTGCATATTTGATACATCCTGACGATATCTGTTCCAAACCACAAAAATGCAGTTATAATCCATCAAAACAATAATGATATGATTTTATTTAATAAACTATTGCTAATTTGTTTTACCTTCTTAACGGCAACATCTTTTGCCCAGAATATATCAGGTACGGTTGTTGATATAGACAACAACCAATTGCCATACTCCAACATCGCATTATATCCAAAATCAGGTGGTAAACTTATTACGGGAACGGTTTCTGATGAAAATGGATTGTTCATAATTACAGTTCCAAAAAACTACGACCATAATAGTTTGATAATGGTAACATCGTTTGTCGGAATGGTTAACGATACTTTATGTCTTGGTGACACTGACATCAACAACATAGTTGTAAAACTATCACCAGATTACAATCTTCTGGGAGAAGTTTCCATATCGGCTTATAAATCACCAATTAAGATGGAAGGTTCAACTATTGTTGCCGATGTTGATCACTCTGTGCTTTCAAAAATGGACGGCATAGACCAACTGATGAACAAAATTCCGTTTGTTTCCTCGCAAGAAGGTATGATGGAAGTTTTTGGTAGAGGTGCTGCGGCTGTTTATATTAATAATAGATTGGTTCTTAACTCTGAAACCATAAGGCAACTTGCTCCATCGAATATTAAAAAAATAGAGGTGATAACCAATCCCGATTCAAAATATGGGGCAGAGGTTAGTTCCGTTGTGAAAATTTATACGAAAACAAGTCAAAATGGATTTGGCGGTAGCGCAAGATTGAGGTTCAGAATAAACGAAAAAATTACAGAAAACTTGCTACTATCGGGCGTATATGCAAAACGTGGATGGCAATTTGCAGCAAACTTCAACCTTTCAAATGCTTATTTTGAGCAAAATTCTTTTGAACGGACCATAATCCATACAAATCAGTCGGTACTTGAAAACGATATTGACTATCAATACGAACACAAGTTTTGTGATGTTTGGGCGGGCGTGGACTATGCTTTTTCAGAATCGACTAATATGGGCGGAAGTGTCGGTTTTTTCAACTCTGACGAAACAAACCGATACCGTCAAACAATGCGACATTACGTCGACGGTGGGAAAGATTTTGTAGGTAATGCCAAGGCGCCAACTAACAACATACCCAGAACTAAGTACGCAAATTATTACTTTACAACAAGTTTCTCTGATATCGACTTTGATTTCAGTTACGACTATGTATCGTTAAATTCTATCCGCCACAACGACTATACTGAGTCTTCGGCTCAAATTAACGGCAAAAACACCACCTACAACTATATGCACTCAGGGTTAATTACGCTGTCGTCAACCATAAGCGATAAATTGACAATTACTTATGGTGCAGAGTTAACTTATACCACCGATTATCAAGACTATTCTTTTGACGAATCCAATATCGCTACTGGACTTTACTGCAGCAATACAGACCGTCACCATTTGCTTAACGGGGATTTCGCAACAATAAGTTTTGCTTCCGAAAAACTATCGATAGATGTCGGAGTTAGATACGAACATTCGGTGACAGAGTATTTTAAACAAGGAGAGAAAGACAACGAGGTAAGTAGAAAATATAATGATTTTTTGCCTAATTTGAATATTGCATATTCTTTTACGGATGATATTAACATTTCGGCTGGATATAAGGAAACTATAAAACGACCTAACTACAAGCATCTTACTGATAAAATTACTATTTCTGACCGATATAACTATATACAGGGCAACTCTAATCTTCGACCATTTTATCAAAAATCTCTTAACGGAGTTTTTGCCTTTTACGATTTCAATATTATTGCTTCTGCATGTAATTATGACAAGTATATAGCCGACAACTACGTAATTTTTGCCAACGATAATAATGTAGCCATTACCCGGAAGTGCAATTTGGATAGTTTTTTCAAAAACACCATTGGAGTGGAATGGAGTACTGATTTTGGGTGTTATACACCAGACATAGAAATCGACTATTCTCATCAGTATCTGAGCGGAGAGTTTTTGGACGAGAGAATTGACTATAAGACGCCAGTATGGGTGTTTTCTGTTTCAAACACATTTTTGTTGCCTCAAAAAATTACTGCAAGTTTTGATGTTGGATATACAACACGTGGTCACGATATTTTTGACTATGACCACGAATCTTGGCAGTCGTCTATTTTTATATCCAAAAAATTCGCTTTCGGGCTGACTGCCAGTGTCTCATTCAACAACTTTTTTATACCTCGGACACAAATATGCGACACCAAACGCAATTATATTCAAATCTATTCGTATGGAGACGGCTTTAATTGCCGTCGTGAAGCGTTTGTAAACCTTCGGTATGTTATTAATAATAAAAAAGTTAGATCATCTCGCGACAGCAACTCGTCGGAATACAATAGACTTGACCAATAATATGTCCTTCTCCCACTACAATCAGTTAGATAGTTCCGATTGCGGTCCGTCCTGCATTCGGATGATTGCCAAACATTACGGCAGGGACTTCTCGTTGGGTTACCTCCGCGAACTGTGCGACATAGACCGCGAGGGTGTTTCCCTATTCGGTCTGTCTACGGCAGCCAAGCACATAGGATTCAAAACCAAGGCCTTCAACACTTCAATTTCAATGATGGCCGAAAAAATAACTCTGCCATGCGTACTCTATTGGAATCAGAACCACTTCGTAGTATGCTACAAAATCAAAAGATGCAACAACGGCTGCCTGAAATTCTATATTGCCGACCCTGCATCTGATAATATCGTGTATTCGCAGCAGGAACTGCGCGAGCATTGGTGTATCGACCATCTGCAACAAAATGGCATCGCTATGCAGTTGGTTCCTGACCCCGAATATGTGCCTAATGAAGTCCAATCAAGTGAGCAAGGTTTCTTGTCTATGGTTACTAAATATCTGATTCCATACAAATCAAAACTGTTTTCAGTGCTGATACTTATAATGTTCGTTTCTGGTCTGCAACTGATTCTCCCATTTCTGACGCAGTATTTGGTAGACGAAGGTATCGGAAATAAAGACATCAGCATTGTGAAACTTATATTGGCAGGTCAATTAGTGATATTAGTTTCGCAATTTGCCGCCAACTTTATCCGTAGCAGGTTACTACTATATGTTAATCTGCACATCAGCATATCATTGGTATATGATTTTTTAGCAAAATTAGTATCCTTGTCTATCAAGTTTTTCGAAACAAAGAACACAGGTGACATTCTGCAACGCATCTACGACCACGAACGGATAAAACAGTTTTTGTTGGGTTCAGGATTGGAGATCATCTTTTCAATCATATCGTTCGTTATCTACGGTGCTGTGTTATGCTATTTTAGCACAACCATTTTTGTTGTATTCCTCATTGGCAATACTCTCTACTTTATTTGGGTGCTTTACTTTATGAACTATCGAAAAATACTTGATATAAAAAGATTTGAACAGTCGTCGTTTGAGAGAGACAGACTGTTGCAGATAATATACGGCATGCGCGAAATCAAACTCAACAATTGCGAACAACAACAACTCGGAGAATTACAAAAAATTCAGGTGAAACTATTTGATACAAGTTTCAAAAGTCTGAAAATAAACCAAGTGCAAGAATTAGGTGGTCTACTATTCAATCAGGTCACCAACATCATACTCACTTATATATCAGCAGCAGCCACCATCGACGGATGCTTGACCTTGGGAATAATGATGTCGATATCATTCATCATAGGGCAAATGAACCTCCCTGTCAACAATTTCGTTATTTTAATCAAAGAGTGGCAAGATGCAAAACTAAGTATGGAACGCATCTGCGAAGTAGCCGATAGCACACACCTCGACGTTACATTGCAGACATTCAACTCCATACCAGATAAAACAGATATACAGTTCAGGAATGTATCTTTCTCATACAATCCGCTCGGCAACAGTCAAGTACTCAGCAATGTTTCGCTGTCAATTCCCCAAAAACACACAACGGCGATAGTAGGCGCGAGCGGTAGCGGCAAAACAACGATTGCCAAACTCCTATTAGGATTCTACAAACCACAATCGGGCGAGATTACTGCCGACGGCATAGACATCGGCAGTTTCAAACCAGATGAGTGGCGAAGAAATATCGGCTCGGTATTACAAGATAGTTTTATATTTTCCGACACCATAGCATACAATATAACACTTTGTTACTCAGGCATTGATTACAAAAGGTTAGACTACGCATTGAAATTGTCGTATGCAGCAGATTTTGTTAAGGCTCTGCCATTGGGTTGCAACACCAAAATCGGTACGGAAGGAATAGAACTGAGTCAAGGACAGAAACAGAGAATACTTATAGCAAGGGTGATTTACAAAAATCCCCCAATAATTATCTTCGACGAGGCAACCAACTCGTTAGACACAGTAAGCGAAAGCCGCATTACCGCCAACCTCGAAGCCTTTTTCCGAAACCGCACAGTGCTTGTGATAGCTCACCGTCTCAGCACCGTAAAAAAAGCCGACAACATCATTGTAGTAAATAACGGTACAATCGTTGAACAAGGCACTCACAGCCAACTGCTAAAACTACACGGATTTTACTATGATTTAGTAAATAGTCAGTTATGCTGACTTCCTCATCCCTTCAATCCTTGATTTCATCGACCTAAAACTTGATTCTTCGATAGTCATTATCTGCATAATCTGTTCTTTGGTTTTAGGGATATGTTGGAGTATGAGAAATACCTTTTGACGGTCGGTGAGACGTATATAATCGGTTTCAAACGAATATACAAACAAAAAGTCGAGAGTTTGGTAATATTCAATAAAATATTGGTAATCGTCTTTGCTCCAACGTCCTATTTTTTTGTCGGCAAGTATCTGACTATAAAGTTCTTTGCCTCGCACATAAATATCCGAAAATTTGGACTCCAACGCGCTCACCTTCTGACGCAAAAATGATATTTCATTTTGGTCGGTTTGCGTATTTGACTGTTGCAATGCGCTGATTTTCTGATTGTAACTATTGATAGTTTGTTGAGCCTCGGATATTTTGCGTGCACGCTCTGATAGTTTCGATTTTTGATAATACAATGCCGAAACCAACGCCGCCAACACTATAGCCGCTATCAAAATAATCATAAAAATCTTTTTCTCAAATGCAGATTTAAGTTTGAGGTTTTCGATTTCGCCCTCAAATTTGACTTGAATAGGTTTAATGTCGCTTTTTTCTAAACGGTTGATAACTGACCTTTGATTGTTGATATATTGCAAGGCATAATGGTATGCTGTTTCATAATCTCTTTTCCCGGCGTAAAACTCATGTTTCCATTGGTTGATGTAGCCCTCAAATTCAATACCCCGATTCGATTCACTTGCCTTTGTAAAATATTCATTTGCAGTATTTAAGTCGCCGTGCATAAGATAAATTTTGCCCAAAAGCATAAAACCACGTTGCAACGAATCAATCGCCATTGCCTTTTTGAGATAGTTTTCGGCAGCGTAATTGTCTTCATCACAAATAATTGAGGCATAATGATAATAATAGAAAAACATATTCCAAGTTTTTATGGTGGCGTTTTCTGCAAAATCCAACGCCTTTTTGCCATAGTACTTTGCGCTGTCTAAACCAAGTTTATTAAGTTGATAACCAAAACATTTCCAACTATAATATTCCGCTTTATTGTAATCAGTTACGGCATATTTATTTAATTTTTCAATTACCTCGTCGTAAAAATCTGAATTTTGAGAATCAACATTTAGTGATGCCAACTGATTGTATATCAAAAATTTCAATTCGTCACAATCAATATTTTCGGCAAGTTTTTCGGCGGTTCGGGTTTCTATTATCGCTAAATCAATATAATTATAAATGTACAAATAAGTACCTTTTAACAAGTGTGCCCACGCCGATTTTTCATCATCGCTGTCAAAAAGTGTGATACATTTTTCAATTCCGGTGCTGTCGTCGTACCACTCCGAATCGGCTGCAGTCTTTGCCCATCGCACAATGCAATACATAGCACTGTCAGCGGTTGTTTGGCGCGGTGCATTTTCGGCAAGCGTTTTAGCCGTATTAAAATCACCTTTTTTAATACACTCAAAAGCCGTTTGCAAATCTTGGTTTGGTTGCGGAGGTTTGCCGCAGGCTGCCAACAATAGCAAAAACAATATCAAGAGTTTAAATAATTTCATTGTTCCATTTATTTCTGCCACAAAAATAGGTCTTTTTTTCGGGTGGTGCAATAGAACCATGTGTTTTTCATAGTTGCAAAATCAACCGTTGCAATATTGCAACATGGTAATTATCAGTTTGTTATTATTTCAACAATTGCAACGCCTATTGCAATAGGGAAATGGCCACAGTAATTTTGCATCACAAAACTTTTTAAACCATTACCGATATGAAAAACTTTTTAATAACAATAATTTTGGTGGCATCATATAACACCGCCGCTTTTGCCCAAACAATCACGGGCGGAGTTTTCAACGAAGACCTTTCGCCCGTTTCTTTTGCAAATATTGTTTTGATGTCGGCTGATTCAATTTTTATCGACGGCACAATTACTGACCAAAACGGATTATTTTCGGTTGATAAAAATGAGAATGCAAAATATATAATTGTTTCGTGTCTTGGTTATAAGACTAAAGCACTGAGTATCAATACAAATTTAACAAAAATCATTTTAAAAAATGCAGATTTGGAGTTAGACGAAGTCAGCATAGTTGCCGAACGCAAAAAAATACAAATAAAAGGCGATGCGTTGGTAACCAATGTGAGCGGTTCGCCTCTTGCAAAACTTTCTGATGTTCAGCATATTTTAAATATTATTCCCGGTGTTGTTTCTCATGGTGAAACTATAAAGGTGCTTGGCAAAGGCGAACCGCTTGTTTATATCAACAATCGAAAAATAAGAGACTTATCGGAGGTTTACCAACTTTCGCCCGACAATATTAAAAATATAGAGTTGATTACTAATCCCGGTGCCAAATACGATTCTGAGGTGAAGGCGGTGATCAAAATAAATACTCTAACGCCCACCGGCGAGGGCTTATCTATTGATAACAAATTGTCAGTGGGTTATCAATACAGACCATATTATACAGATAATCTGAAACTTAACTATCGTCATAAAAATCTCGATGTGTTTGCTTCCGTGGGATATTCCGAAAACAAACACAAAGAAAATGTCCATTCCACGGATGAAACTTTTTTAAGTTCATATTATAATATGTATACTGTGCTTGACGTTTATTTTTATCGAAAACCGTTTTCTTCAAAAATTGGTACGAATTATAGTTTCAAATCGGGCAACTCATTGGGGTTTGAATATTCTAATAAACTGCATAATAATGATAGAGAATCAAACACAATTACTAATTTACGTCAAGACGGCACTTTATCAGATAATCTTATTTCTAATGAAAATGGCAGCAAACAAACAGGCTATCATTCAATAAACATTTATAATTCAGGCAGTTTGCTATCATTAGATTACGAAGTAGATTTTGATGCAATGCTCAATTTTTCGGATTATAATCATAAAATCAACGAAATATCCGATGCTGGTGAAACTATTGATTGGGACTGCAACGAAGAAGAAGATGCATCGCTATATGCTTTTAAAGCAGATCTTTATAAAGATATTTTAAATGGCGGGATAACTATTGGCACCGAACATAGTTTTGTTGACCGCAAAGGTATCTGCGAATATTTACAAAAGCCCGACAATAATTCTGATTGTCGTGTAAAAGAAAATAATTCAGCCATTTACAGCGAATTTAATCAAGATTTTGATAGTTGGAGTTTTACTCTTGGATTAAGATACGAAAATGTTAAAAGCGATTATTATGAATATGAAATCAAGCGTGAAGAATGTTGCAAACACTATCATAATCTGTTTCCATCGGTTTCGTTTGATTTTAGTTTTGGAAAAGCAGACCTTTCGCTAAGTTACGATAGAAGTATACAACGACCTTATTACGAACAACTTAGCAATAATATCGGATTTATAAACCGATATTCATACGAAACAGGTAATCCTCTTTTGAAACCAACCTATTTTGATGATTTCTGTCTAAATGTAATATATAAAGATTTAACTTTTATGGCAGATTTCTTTATAAATTATGATTACATCTACGACTCATATATCGATTACGGCAGCAATTCGCAAGTGTCGCTCATCAAACCGGATAATTACAACAAGTTCAATAGTTTCCAATTTTTGCTCAACTATAATCCTACATTTGGTTTTTACCGTCCAAATTTTACCGCCTCACTTTTACGGCAGGATATGTCGATAATATTTTGCGGCGAAAAAAAGTCGTTCAACAATCCCTACGGTGATTTCCGTCTCGATAATCTTTTTGAACTCCCTTGGCAAACCACTATGAACATCGGTTTTAATTATTCAACCTCAGGCGATGACGAACTCGGATGGTTTGACGATAGTTTTACTTGCAACTTTGAAATATCTAAAACTCTGGGTAACTGGACTTTTTCGTTTTTGTGTGATGATGTGTTCAAGACCGAAAATCACTATTTTAATATGTACGGTAATATTAGGAAATGCACTATTGAAAAACTATACGACACCAGAAAAGTAGAATTTTCAATACGTTATAAGTTTAATACATCAAAATCCAAATACCTCGGCACCGGCGCAGGCAACGACGAAAAAGAGAGGATGTAGCCCCTACCCTTTACGCATCTTCTCAATTCTCGACTTCAGTGACCTGTATGCTTGGTCGGAGAAGCCCATAATGTCCATCACTTCGGTTTTGCTTTTGCCTAAATGATGAAGAATCAAGAAGATATTGGCATTAACCGAGAGTTTTTGGTAACCGTTGGTAACTTCGGTGCCAAAGGCGGGATTTTCGGCAAAATAATACGTTGAAACTATCTCGCGCTCGTCTTTCGACCACTGCGAGATATTTTCGTTTTGTAGCAGACGCTCATATAGTTGCGCACCCAACGACACCGATTCGCGCTTAACCTTGGCACGGCGTATCAGCAACATCACCGCAAGTGCAGCCGTAAGCACAGCGCACACTATCAGCCATATTTTCAGACGGTTGATATCGCCTTTCAAAAGTTCCGCATCTGATTTCTGCTCTGCAAAAATACGGTTGAGGTTGTCCATCTGCGTGAGCATATTGCGCTCTTTTACTCGGTAAAGCGAATCTTTCTCTACCGAAACCCTGCGGTAAATCGACGAAGCCGACGCCAAATCGCCCGAACGCTCTAAAAATCCGGCATATACCGACATAATATCAATATTAGATTCGTATGCATCGGGACGGAGAGCCTTGGCGTAGCACTCCTTGGCTTTGGCAAGGTTGCCACGATTGAGGTAAATTTTTGTAAGTCCTTTAAATGCGTCGGCGTTTTCGATAATGCCAACCGACTCTAAATAATACTGTTCGGCTATTGAAAAATTGTTTTTGTTAAACATAGCGTCGCCAAACGATGCATACACCGACGCCTTAGCACCCATATTATAACAGTCTATTAGATTGAGACACACCGACATATATTTTTGCACACTGTCCGACATATTCATATCGTTGTAGCACATAGTGATATAGTTGGCAGGATATGCAAGTCGGCTCTTTTCATGCATTTTTTCGCCCGTGTGATATGCTTGCATAGCATACGCGAGACATTCCTGCGTGTCGAAACATCCGGCGGCAATGGTGTATCCATTAGAATAAATGTTGTATTTGAGAATATCGTCGTCGAGATTTTTGGCAATTTCTTCCGCCATCTTGTTGTAAATCATTGCCGAAGATAGGTCGTAAGAATAATTCACAAGAAAAATACTCTTATAACAGTAAGAATAAGCGAGCCGTTTGCTGTCGCCGGTCTGCTTAAAATAGGCAATTGGCAAGTCAAGTACCTCAGGATCTTGATATTCGTAGTTTCGGCAGTTGATTCGCGACGCCACATAATTATAATATGCAAGTTCTTCTGTGGTGTCTTCGGGCATATCCAATTGGTAAAAAAACATAGCCGCAAGAGAGTCGCAATCGGCGGAAAGAAGCGAATCTGCCGTTTCGAGGCTCGAAAACACCTCGCTCTTCTTGTGGCAGCACGAAAACAACACCGCAACGAAGGCTAAAAATGTTATGTATAATTTACACCTCATACATTTTTTTTCTTTTTTTCCAATGCAAAGATACGGCATTAATAAGAAAAAAACAAATTTTTAAGCAACTTTATTACAGAAAGTTGCAAAAATGACACAAGTTTGACACACGGCTTTTACACCATTGCCACAGCCGTGAAACAGCGTTGCAACCGCAAAAATTTGCACAACTTTTTTTTCCGCCGTTAATTTGCAACAGAAAAACAAATCGAAAATTTTAAAATCGAGAAAAATGAAAAAAATAGTAGCAATATTAACAATGATGATTCTCGCCGCTCACGTGTTCGGCGCAGGTGCAAGAACAGGAAAGCCCCGCGACCTTATAACAGTTGAGCGCACGGTAGGAAAGTTCAACAAAATAAAGGTTTCGGGTCCAGTAGAACTTATTGTAGTAACTGGCAAGGAACAAAAGGTAGCTATTACCTGCGATTCAAAAAATCTGCATACAGTAGAGACCACGGTAAACAATGGAGAACTCAATATAGCGGTAACAGGTGTTATTAAATTAAAAAACATCTCTGAATCATACAAAGTAGAAGTATGGGTTGAGGATTTAAAAAGTTTGACGGCATCAGGGTTGTCGAACGTGATTTTCCCTGAGAAAACCACCGTTGAAAACTTTTCGATAACTTCTTCGGGAGTATCCAAAACCACATTTGACGACTTAGTGGCATCAGGAAGGCTGTCGGTAGAAATCAACGGTGCGAGCCACCTCGATATCAAAGGACAAGCCGACCGCGCAATATTTGAAGGAACTGGCGCTTGCAACCTTTCTTTTACAGGCAAAGCAAACTCGATATCACTTGAATTATCGGGAGCTGGAAAAACTACAATTTCTGCCGAAACCGAAAGGTTGGACATAGAGGCTTCGGGAGCCTGCAAAGTAACTCTTTCAGGTAATACTAAAGCCTTAAGTCTGGAAGCATCGGGAGCAACATCGGTAAAATCCGAAAAGTTTAAAGCCGAAAACCGACAGGTGAGTTTCTCTGGCGCTGCAAAAATTACAATAGTAGATTAAAAATAAATAAATTATAAACATTTCAAAAACAAAACGATTATGAAAGTACTTACATTATTAGCTGGATTGTTATTATCAGCAACAACAGCATTTTCTTGCACAGATCCAACCGATTTCGTAACAGAAACACGCAATGTGGACAAATTCGACAAAATCACAGTTTCCGCACCGGTAGAAGTAAACATCACATGCGGACAAAAACAAAATCTAGTAATAACAAGCGATGACAAATCTATCGCTAAAGTGATTACAGAAGTTGTTAACGGAGAACTCTTTATCAAAGTAGAAAGTCACCACGCTCGCATTAGCAAAAAAACAAAAATCGACATTTGCGTAGAATCACTCAACGCACTCCGTGCAAGTGGCGCTTGCGATGTTAATATTCCGCAATACACCTTCTGCGAAGATTTCGAACTGCGCGTAAGCGGTGCCAGCGATGTTTTGATTGGCAACCTCGAAGTTAAAGGCATGTTAAACGCTCAAGTTAGCGGTGCAAGCGACTTAGACATTATCTTCAAAGCCGGCAAGTCAGTATTCCAAGTTTCTGGCGCAAGCGACGTTGACATCGACCACATCGAGGCTGAAGAAATTGAAGTAACAGCTTCTGGAGCAAGCGACGTTGACATCCGCGGAAAGGTTGACAACCTGATTATCAACGCATCAGGAGCATCAGAAATAAACCTCCGCCATCTTATATTCAACAACCGTGAAATTTACTCATCAGGAGCAAGCGACGTAGATTTGTAAAATTCTATGAAAAACACTCAAAGAAATTATACACTATTTTAATCAACTTTATTGGATATAATCATATCTAATTCTTCCAAATCATTATAACACATTTTCTATGAAAAACATATTAGCATTAGTATTTACACTGATGTCGCTCTCAGTGTGCGCTCAGTCTGCCAAAATTTCAGGTGTAATCGCCGGAACCGACGGAAAACCGATCTCTTTTGTTTCGGTTGCCGAAAAAGGAACAACAAATGGAACTATCTCTGACTCAGAGGGTAATTTCATCTTAAAGGTTAAACAACTGCCCGCAACTCTATATTTTAGTTGTTTAGGCTTTGTTCCCCAAGAAATTCAAGTTTCTTCTGAAAATGCAAAGATAAATGTAAAACTCGAAGAGGAAACCACTGAACTTTCAGAGGTTCAAGTAACAGCAAAACACGGCCGTAGCCGTACCGACAACGTGATTATCGGTGTTGAAAACATCCAAATGTCGGAGATGGCAAAAGTTCCCGCTCTTATGGGCGAAAGAGATGTGATAAAATCTATCCAACTCCTCCCCGGTATCAAGAGCGAGGGCGACGGATCGTGCGGTTTCCAAGTTCGCGGAGGCACTGCTGCTCAGAACCTTATACTCATCGACAACGCTCCTATCTACAATGCTGGTCACCTTATGGGCGTGTTCTCCACCTTCAACGACGAGGCTCTCACCAATGCATCGTTATATAAAGGTGCCATACCCGCCCAGTTTGGCGACGCATCTTCTTCGGTGTTCGACATCAAAACCCGCAGCGGTGACATGGAACGCATAGGATTAAACGCTTCAATTGGATTGCTCTCGTCTAAATTTGCATTCGACGGACCTATCATTAAGGACAAAGCTTCGTTTTTCTTGGCTGCACGCCGCACTTATTTCGAAATTTTCTTGAAACCGACAGAAAAATATGGCGACAAGGTGTTAAACTTCTATGATGTTAACTCTAAAATAACTGTTAAACCTTCTAAAAACGGAACTTTGAACCTTATGTTTTTCCGCGGACGCGACAATATGGAAATGGACAACCACATTGCAGAAGTTCACTGGGGCAACACTGCCGCTGCCGCCGACTACAAACACTCTTTTGGAAGAGCCTTCAGCACAAAGACTTCAATTGTTTACAGCAACTATGATTTTGTTGAATCAATGGACGTACTTAAGGTTAGAGAGAGCTTCGACGGATACCTCAGACACCAGATCGCAAGAGAAGACATCGCTCTCACACCTTCTGAATATCAAAAAATTAACTTAGGTTTTCAGTTCGACCATATTGACCTGAAATCAGGAGAACTTAAAGCAAGCAACGGCCTTATCGAAAAAGAAAACCGCAACGGTGACGAAATATCTTTCTGGGCTGGCGAGGACATCAAAACTAATTTCGGTCTCGAAGTTTCGTTCGGTGCTCGCGGAGTTATTTTCAACGCTTTGGGTGGAAATCCTTATTACAATCTCGATGCCGACGGCTTGATTACAGACACCATCTTTTACAGCAAAGGCAAATTGGTAAAACGCTTCTTCGGTTTAGAACCCCGTCTCAGCATGAAGTACGAACTTTCAGAACATCAGAGCATTAAAGCAGGATACTGCCGTACTTCGCAGCACATTCAGAACATATTAAACAACGGAATGTCGTCTCCTATAGGCCGTTCAGTGCTCTCGAGCAACATCATCAAACCTCAAATCGCCGACCAAATCAGCGTAGGATATATGGCTGAGACAAAAAGCAAAACATACGAGTTTTCTGTGGAGGCTTACTACAAAAACATCGAAAACGTGTACGACTACAAAGACGGCAAAAACCTCGTTTCGGCTATCGAGATGGAGAGCCTACTGCTCAACGGCAAAGGCCGCGCATACGGTGTGGAACTCTACGCTAAGAAAAACCTCGGTGATTTTACAGGATGGGTTTCTTACACACTTTCCTGGGCTGAGAACAAAATCGACGGACTCAACAACAACGAATGGTACACCGCATCAAACGACCGCCGTCACGACATCTCTATCGTAGGCATGTACAAAATCAACCACAAGTGGGATCTCTCTGCAACTTGGGTATACACTTCTGGTCAGGCTCTTACAGCTCCGAGCGCAAAATACGATATCGACGAGTGGACACACTACTACTATGCTGAGCACAACGGCTACAGAGCTCCTGCTTACCACCGCTTAGATGTAGGCATCAACAATACAAAAGAGCGTCCTAAATACACAAGAATCTGGTCGTTCGGCGTTTACAACCTCTACAACCATTACAACCCATACTTGATAACTTTTGAAAACGACGACGAAACTGCTACTGGAACAAAAACAGTGCAAACTTCACTATTCGGAATCATCCCGTCGGTAACTTATACAATCAAATTTTAATTCATCATTAAAAATACATAATTCATAATTAAAAATTCACAATTAAAAATCTGAAATCCTATGAAAAAAATTATATACATATTAGCAATTGCAAGCACTTTGGTTTCTTGCACAAAAGATATTGAGCTCGACTATAAAGACATTGATCCGATACCTGTAATCGAGGGACACCTCACCCCCGAATATGCCGAGGTAAAAATCTCCAGCACCCGCAACATGGACGACTCTACCAAAACAGCCGGCATAAGGGTTGACGATGTGAGAATAATATCATCAGACGGCACCGAAACACCTTTGAAATATCAACAAGACGGCTGCTATCGTCCTGATAACAAAATAGAAACAAAAACAGGCGAAACATACAGCCTCAAAGTTACTATCAACGGTGTGGAATATCTCGGTTCTTCAACTTTGATGACCAAAATTGAAATAACTGAGCCTCAATTTTTATGGGCGAACCTTATGGACTGGATGCAAATTTTAGAATTTGAAACCACCAATATACCTGAAGGTTACGAGGCTTATGGCTGGGCTCGAATTCACAAAAACGGCAAAATATATTTTTCCGACGCTGGCAAATGCAAGGGTGATTCTCCGTTCGATATCGGTCTCTACTACGACAGCGATATGGAAAACGACAAAGATATGATTCTCGAATCGGGCGACGTACTCAAATTGGAATTCCGCACTATCGATGAAAAAACTTACAACTATCTTGCAGAATACAATCAAACCAAAATGAACCCGAAACAGTTTTTCACAACATCGGTTGAAGACAAAACTTGCTTAGGTTTCTTCGCAGTGTACGACAGTGTAACATTTGAAACCGTATACGTAAAAACCGCACACGAATAGGCACATAATAACTAACAGATAGACACAGTAATACTTTTTAAAAAGAAAGGGGAATTTTCATTCCCCTTTTTGTTTTTATATTTAATTATAATACTCAGCTATTCTCCAAACACAAAGCTTTCAAATGTACAAACCGATTTTTCTTCTTTAGGTGACGAAACAACAAAGAATAGCGCATGTTTGCCAGTGATATTAGCCAATTGAGGCAATTCTACCGACATCTGTGTAAGCACCTGAGGCATTTCTGGCGTTATCTCTATGCTGCCTATGCATCTGCCGCCGTCAAAGGTCCACGGACGGTCGATACAAATATCTATATTACCCTCAATGCCTTGTGGTATAAGGTTGACATACAACCGGATATTTTTTTTACCCTTTGTCTTAGAAAAATTAAAATATTTATAACCAACTATAGAACCATCGGTATTGTTTACCACGGGATTGATATTGTTTTTTAATGCTAAAGGTTCTGTAAAATTGGTTTCTGTGCCGTATGCCGAAGCTATGTACGAACCATAGAACACATTGTTTGGCCATTCGTGCTCCGCTCTTTTAGGTCCGGTATACCAGCATGCAATTCCAGCAGGATGCCATTGGAATGGATCAAGACCCTCTGTTTGAAAGCCTTCGGATGTGTATTCGCCCTCCGAAATCACTACTCTGCCGCCCTCGCCCTCTTCTACTTTAACAGTAATTGGGGCAACCATAGCCTGACGGGCATATTCGTCTAAACCAGTTTGACGGTGGTAAAAAACCCACCATTTACCATTGATTTCGCAAATACTTCCGTGAGTGTTGCCGCTAACTGTGGCAGACTCGATAATAGTGCCGTCATCAGCTTTTTCGCGGGCGCGTCCGTCGATAATTGTGCCGCCATATGTCCACGGTCCGAGCGGATGGTCGCTATATGCGTATGCGAGAGTGTAATTTGATTCGGGCAATCCAAAGTCGCCGTCAGCAGTCCACCTACTGTAAACAAACACGTATTTATCCTTGATTTTGCGGATCGAAGAAGCCTCAAAAAATCTAAACACCTTGTCCTGCTGATATCCTGGAATCATATCCTCAACAATCTGAGTGCCCTTTTTCACTGTCGCCATAGTTTCGGGATCGAGTTCGGCGGCATAAGAGCGGCGGAACCCCCAATAGCCATACACACGGCCGTCGTCGTCGACAAACACTGCGGGGTCAAATTCTAAAACACCGTTTGTCTTGTTGGGGTTGTTAGGACTCCAGTTGCAAACTTCGAACGGGCCATCAGGACGGGAGCTCTTGGCTACCATTCCGTTACGTCCGGACTCTTGGTTGTTGGGATAGAGATAATAGGTTTTAGTGCTGTCGCTTTCAATCTTTACAGCAATGTCGGGAGCGTAAAGCATATCGGCAATTTGCTGTTCTTTGCCTTTTCCATTTTTATCCACCTTAAAAATAACGCCATCATAGCGCCAATTGTTAAGGCTATCGATAGGAGCCGACCATACCACTTGGTTGCGGCCACAGTAGTTAGAAATCTCGATATCGTGTGAACCATAAAGATACACGCGGTATTTTCCGGGATTGTCGGGGTCTTCAAATACGTAAGGTTCGCCGTCGGGAATATGCTCCCACAAAGGCATAAACGGGTTGCCGATAACCTCGAAATTGTCAGGCACAGGAATCACTTTGTTATCAGACCCACCGCACGACTGCATAGTACACAATGCGACAGCCGTTAATGCCAAGCCGCAATTGTATCTATTGATCATTTTTATTGGTTGTAACTTCATAACTTATGATATTTAAAATGTTAAACAATCCGTTTTTTTCCCAAAAATTTTTTCAAAAGGGAAGAGCACTCATTTTCCAAGACACCACCAACTACCTCAGTTTTAGGATGGAGAATCTTAATAGAATCGTCAGACAAAGAGTTTTGCAAACGCATATAGCCTTTCTTAGGGTCCGAAGCCCCGAAGACTATCCGCGAAATCTGCGACCACGCCAACGCACCAGCGCACATCAGGCACGGCTCAAGGGTAACATACAGCGTTGCGCCGGTAAGATACTTGCCGCCGCTTGCCGCCGTAGCCGAGGTAAGAGCCTGCATTTCGGCGTGCGCGGTAACGTCGTTGAGGTGTTCGGTGTAGTTGTAGGCTCGTGCCACAATTCGTCCGCCCGACACCACCACGGCACCCACAGGTATCTCGTCTTGCTCAAAGGCTATAGTTGCCTGTTCGAGCGCGGCTCGCATAAAACGCTCGTCGTCGGTTTGTTCCATATTATCAATTATTTAACCTCAACGGTAAGCTCTGTGTCAGCTTGTCCGAGACGGTTGTTGTACTGATAGCTGAAATATCCTGGCATCTGATATTTGCCGGCTGACAATTTGCTGTCGGCAGTAAGATCGAATCTTAGTTCCACATTGTTGCGGTCTACAGGCAGTTTGTACCATTGATAGAGCACCTTGCCATTTTCGTAATAGTAGTTTGCATTGTCGGAACCGCCTGATATCTCCGCAGGTGTAAAGCCAGATGGTATTTGAATCTGATACTGAGCAAAACACGAAAGATCTAATTTAGAGATATTTACAGTAACGGTAAATTTTTCTCCCGCCTTAATTGTCTGAGCTGCTGCCACCGAAGCGGTTGGCGATTGCGCATTCGCCATAAATGCAATCAGAACAAACGCAAATATAAAAAATAGTTTCTTCATATTAATGATGTTTATGTTATTATGTTTATGCCGTAAAGATAGCGTTTTTTTTATAACCTCCTACTATTTATAAAAATTCCTCACAAATCCAAACGTGTCGCCTTTTTTGCGTATCAGTCCGTGCCATACAGCCTTAAGGAATCCTAAACCATAGGCAGATAACTGCACATACACAGCTATTACCGACAGCAGACCAACTTGAAAACCGTTTTGACGCACCGAATCCACAAACACCATCAATGCAAAAAGCACCAACGGCGACACACATATCAATGGTGCGGCTATATTTTTGAATATCAACGCGCTAACCACTGCCGCCAAAATACAAAAAATATTTCCTAACAAAAATAGCGACGGAAATGTGTGAATAAGTTTCAACGAGCCTTTATGCCTGAGTTTCAAATTAATACGCGCACACCCTGAATTGAATATCTGTTTAAAAAACTTTTTAAAGTCGGTTCTGCGCTTATGATAAACAAAGGCGTCTTTTATTAGTTTTGTTGTAAAGCCCTGTTCTAATATTCTGAGAGTCATATCGATATCCTCTCCAAACCGCATATTAGAAAACCCCGATGTAGCCTCAAACACCTTTCGCGAAAAACCCATATTGAAACTGCGCGGATGAAATTTTCCAGCCTTTTCGCTTGCTCCGCGAATGCCGCCCGTAGAGAGTATCGAGGTCATGGCATAGCTAATCGCCTTTTGCACGGGCGTAAAAGTGGGCAAGGCGGCGTCGGGACCACCGTATGCGTCAACATATTCTTTTTCAAGACTTTCGGTAACAATCTTAATATAATCGGGAGGAATAATGCAGTCGCTGTCGAAAAAAACTATATAATCACCATCGCTGCGTTCCGCGCCGTAATTACGCGTAAGACCAGGACCAGTATTCTGCTTAAAAAAATATTTTATATCAAGCTTGTTTGAATGATTTTCTATAATATCTTTCGACGGCTTGTCGCTGCCGTCTTCCACTACTATCACATCAAAATTATTAGATGTCTGTTTTTCAAGACTATCTAACAATTCGTCTATCTCATCAGGACGGTTATATAGAGGTATTACTATGCTTAATTTCAGATTATCCATTAGCCTAAAATTTTACAATTACAATAATTGATTATATCATCAACCTTATCCGGCTGAAACCAAACAATATTGTTGTCGCCGTTGAACCACGAAATCTGTTTGCGTGCATATCGGCGTGTGTTGCGCTTGATAAGTTCTACTGCGGTGCTGAGGTCGGTCTTATTGTCAAAATAATCGAACAACTCTCTATAACCCACAGTGTTGAGCGAGTTTAGATGTTTCAATGGGTACAACGCACGTGCCTCATCCACAAGGCCCTCTCCTATCATCTTGTCAACTCGCTGGTTTATACGGTTGTGCAGAACTTCTCGTGGCATATTCACGCCAACTTTAATTATATTAAAACTGCGTTGCTTGGTTTTTCCAGTGCGGAATGTAGAATAAGGTTTGCCAGTTTGAATACTCACTTCCAATGCCTTGATAATACGCTTGTGATTGTTCAGGTCGCATATTTTGTAATATTCGGGGTCGAGTTTCAAAAGCATCTCTTGCAATGGCACAATTCCCTCATTATTGAACCTCTGCCAAAGATTATTGCGAATCTCCATGTCAGGGTCGGGAATCAGGTCGATACCGTTGCACACCGCATCTACATACATCATTGATCCACCGCACATTATCACGGTGTCGTATTTAGGAAACAGTGTATTTTCTAGAAGGCTTATGACCTCGGTTTCGTACATAAATGCGTTGTAATAATCATTTACAGAGCGAGTTTGAATAAAATAGTGCGGTACACGGAGCAACACCTCTTTGTCGGGAACTGCAGTGCCTATGCGCATCTCCTTGAAAATCTGACGGCTATCGGCAGAAATAATCTCTGTGCCGTAATGTTCGGCAAGATTCACCGCCAAATCGGTTTTGCCGCTCGCAGTTGGTCCCGTTATAATAATAAGGTGTTTCATTGTGATAGTTTGCGACGTAGTTTCAGTAGGTTTTTGGGTTTCCATTGTTGTGGGTCGGGGATCGGCAGCTGCACATCGTTTAGGGCATCGAGCCTCAACGAACGGTCGTGCTGCTTGGCAACAAACTCGGTGTAATAGGTTTTTACCATACAAGTAAACGGCAGAGCGGCAAGCAATCCAAGGAAACCGAGCAATTTGCCCCAAATCGACAGAGAGAGCAGTATCATTGCCGGATTCAGTCCCGTGTTCTTACCCATAATTCGCGGCGTAATTATCAAATCCTGAAGAATTTGCACCACCACAAACACAGCCGCTGTCATAGCTATCACAGCCCACACCGAAGACCCTGTTTCCAACGAACGGATAATGGCGAGGCAGAGCGCCGGCAGGAAACCGAGTATCTGCATATATGGTATAAGATTTAAAAATCCAATCAAAAGTCCGAGCATAAGGCCCATAGGCAACCCTATAATCGAAAAGCCTGCGCAGTAAAGCACTGTTACAATGCCAACCACGCACAACTGTCCGCGGAAATAACGGTGCATCTCTATCTCAAACCTTGCTGCGAACTTAAACACAGGACCGCGATAACGGTGAGGAATCAGACGGTGCCAGCCCTGTTTCAGATTGTCGTAGTCGATCATTATGAAAATCAGGTATAGAATCACGATGGCAAATCCGAGCGAACTTGCAATTACGTTGAAGGTCTTGGAAAAAAACGCCTGAATTTCGGGAACTATCAAACCCACAACCTTTTCCACAGCCGACGACACATTGTCAGACGAAAGAATATCTTCCAACTCCACATTTTCGGTAAAACGGTCGAGTATATTGGTTACAAATTCGGGCATCACAGTAAGTTCGTTTTGCCAGTTGTTCTGAATGGCGGTATCCTTAATCAGCTGGTAAAGATGCACGCTTTCGTCGTAAATCAAAGGCGTAAAAATCATCACCAGAAGAGTAAACAATGCCGCCACCGAAATCAACGTCACCACCACCGAAATAGCTCTATTTTTAAGAAACCTCTGGAAAAAATGCACCACTGGGTTGAGCAGATAGGCGAATAAAAACGCCACAGCGAAGGGCAAAAGCACGTTTCGCAGGTAGTAGACCAAAAAAAGTCCCGCACCTGCCACCGCTATCTTCAAAACCTTCGACACCGCGGTCGAGAATGTAAACTTGCTATCTTCCATAGTTCAGTGGTTCAATGATTTCAAAAATTCAACAGTGTCAATTCCATCGGCAAAATCGTTGATCGACGGATGCTGCGATTGTCCGGGAAGAACAGTTCTCAAACCTGCAACAACATCCTTAGACACAACGCATTGCAATTTATCAATATCTTGAAAGAGAGTCTGTGCGAGCGTGTTGAAATCATTGTACTCCTCACAGAAAACCACACCCACAGGCGACGACAATCCGGTATCCTTTTTCAAAAGGAGGAAACCATTGTCTAAAATATCTGCGCCGCTCATCAGATAAACAGCCTTATTATAGGTGTAATTATCTGAATATTTGGCATTTGACATAACGTCGCTTTTATGGTAAATTCCCTTAAAAAACAAGTCGTAGTTATACCCTTTTGGAACATAAATCTTTGACACACTGCGACAACCTAGTCCGTAATAAGCAAAAATATCATCGGCGAGCAAGCGATAGTCATCTTCACACTCTTTGCCCGAAAGCACAGCCACAGAGCTGCGGTTGCTCCTTATTATATTAGGATACTTAGCAAAATAATAGTCGAAATAGCGAGCCGAATTGTTGCTGCCCGTAGCAATAATGGCGTCAAAAGGGATACGTTCACCCTCCTCCTCCTCTATCCTATCGCCAAGTTCAGGTGTGATTATCTTGATAATCTCCAAAACAGAATGGGTAAGCAGGCGGTCTTTCGACGAAGGCTTCACCACCAAACGGCAACCTGCCATCAGCACGCACAATATGTCGTGAAAGCATACTAGGGGGATGTTGCCTGCGGCAATCACCTTTACCTTTTTGTCGCATTTGCCAATGTCATTGAGCTGATACTTGACAGAAAATTGCCTTACAGAATCTTCAGAAAGCATTTCGGCAAGCGATCGGAATTGCATTTTCACAAACTCAGGAGTAAACCATCCATTATGATTGCGCGCCACGTCGATGCACTGAGCCAACGCCTCAGCCTGCTGTTCAAAGCCATCGCAGCCATTAAAACTGCCGTCAGCAGCAGCTTTCAATACCTTTCCTAATATAATAAAAGTGTCAGAATACATTGATTTTGTTAACATTACGCCACAAAGGCGCACTATATATATTTCAAAGTGTAAAAATAAATGAAATCTCTCAATTAAGCAACCCCTTTATGATTGATTCAAAAATAATTATTTTTAACATAAATTTAACAAAAAACCGGTGACAAAATTTAGCGATTTACGTAATACATAGCACATTAAAGGCTCTGAGCCTCAATGATACAAATAAACTGAGTTACAAACAATTTTAAACACAAACACCATGGAACCGAAAATGCAGGAGCAACTTACGGAGTTGACGGAAAAGGAACTTTTGGAGACAGAAGGTGGGTTATTCGGCTTTGGCTTCGGCCTCAGACTTATTATTGCTTTCGCTAGACCAGGCGGTCCCGGCGACAAAGAACCCAACCCTGGATTCCCCAGGTTATAACATTTTTGCACTAACAACGCTATAAATCTATAACCGAACAACAGTATTAAAGACATTATCATTACTCTATCCGGCTGCCCGAAGCAAATCAAATGATTGCTTCGGGCAGTTGCTTTTTGATTCGCACTATAAAACAGATGTTTAGGAAACTTCTTAAATTATTAATATTTATTTAACTATTAATAAACATTAAATTAACCATGCTGTGCTTATCTTTACAGCAAGTTAAAATTCACTTTTAACGAAATACTTTTTCTTAACATTTAAACTTAATCACCATGGAAATACAAGAACTCGAAGAACTCACCGAACAAGAAATGGTTGAAGTAGAAGGCGGTGTAAGTCCGAAATTAATCTCTGAAAAAATGAGATCACAAATCCGCGGTTAAATTTAAAAACTTCATCGATATGGAAATACAAGAACTCGAAGAACTCACCGAAACCGAAATGGTTGAAATTGATGGTGGAGGTGTTATCAAAGCAGCAAAAAAAGCAGAGAAAAAAGCTAAAAAATAAATCATCATGGAAATACAAGAACTCACAGAAGAAGAAATGGTAGAGATTGATGGTGGCTTAAGTCAGAATTTAGTCTCAGGAAAAAAGAGAAAATAATCATATATTGTTTAACTTTATAATTTTAAATCAACATGGAACTTCAAGAACTCACAGAACAAGAAATGGTAGAAGTTGAAGGTGGAGCAGCCATCAGCAAAGTAGGAAACGTTACAGTTAAATTTGTTAAGTAATTTACTAACTATCAAAAACTTAATTAAAATGGAAATACAAGAACTCGAAGAACTTACCGCTATGGAAATGGTGGAAATCGAGGGTGGCTTGAGTTTCAAAGCTCACGGCCAAGTTCCTCCTCCCCCTCCCCCGTGATCGCAAAAAGCTTAAAACACAGTTATAAACAAAAATTTTTTTTCGTATGACAAGAGAAATAGAAATCACCGAACTCACCGAAACCGAAATGGTTGAAATAGATGGTGGAGGCGGCTTCAGACCGAAAAAACAAAAGTAAAAGTGAGTAGTTACCATCATTACAACAGTAGGTAACGCTCCAATAATTTGTTTAATAACTAATTTATTAACTATTAAAAACTTAATTAAAATGGAAATACAAGAACTCGAAGAACTTACCGCTATGGAAATGGTGGAAATCGAGGGCGGCGGTATCAGCAAAAAAGCAAAACCCACTCTTCCGCCTCAGTACAAAACCAACTAAATCTCATCACTATGACAAAAGAATTTGAAATCGTAGAACTCACAGAACAAGAAATGGTAGAGATTGATGGTGGAGCAACCGATAAAAAGAGAAAACCTACACTTCCTCCTATTTCAAGATAGGTTAATAATCTTTAATTAGCAATAACAATCAGCCCGAAGCAATCACACAAATTACTTCGGGCTGATTTTTTATGCAGAATAGCAACATTTTAGCACCTGTTTTTTTGCAATTTCAAAAATAATCACTACATTTGCTCAATCCATTGAGTAATTTTACTCAGCGCACTGAGTAAAATTACTCAGTCCACTGAGTAAAATTTTTGATATGTACAAACGCTCTGATTATAAAACAATTATCGACAGAATGAATGAGCCGAGGAAACTCATTCAAGTGGTTATGGGACCGCGGCAGATAGGAAAAACAACGGTTGTAAAGCAGGCTCTGCAAGACATCGACAAACCGTATCTCTTTTTCACTGCCGACAATGTGCCCGCTACGCATACAAGTTGGATTTCGGATTGCTGGCAATCTGCAAGGGTAAGTCTCAAAACTCAGAATATCAATGAGATAATAATTATTATCGACGAAATTCAAAAAATTAGCAATTGGAGTTCCGCAGTAAAAAAAGAGTGGGACTTTGACACTTTTAATGATTTGAATATCAAGGTGATACTTCTTGGTTCGTCGCGAGTGATGATCGAAAAAGGATTAGCGGAATCGATGATGGGTCGGTTTGAGGAAATCAGAATGACACATTGGAGTTTCGCCGAAATGAAAGAGGCGTTTGGCTTTAATCTCGAACAATACATCTATTTCGGCGGCTATCCGGGCGCAGCGCATTTAATTGATAATCAAGACCGTTGGGAGCAATATATCAATTCATCCATAATTGACGCCACCATCAACAAGGATATTCTTCTCGACACTCCGATAAGCAAACCGGCATTGCTCAGGCAGACGTTTGAACTCGGCGCGGCATACTCGGCAAACATACTCTCACTAACCAAAATGCTCGGCTCGCTGCAAGATGCAGGAAACACTGTAACCCTTTCAGGATACATTAACCTACTAAACGACAGCGGATTAATTACAGGATTGCAAAAATTTTCGATGGATCTTTCGCGGCGCAAGGCAAGCATACCAAAATTTCAAGTTTACAACAACGCACTAAAAAATGTCTACTCCGACTGGAAATTTCCCGAAATAATGTCCAGACCCGAAAAATGGGGTTATGTTTTTGAGTCGGCAGTTGGTGCGCATATCATAAATTACGCATTCAAAGAGCGTTACAACGTGTATTATTGGCGCGAAGGCAACCACGAAGTGGATTTTGTCATCAGCAAAAAAAATTCTGTCGCCGCCATCGTAGTTGAGAGCAACAGCGAAGCCACCAATACAGGATTACAAGTATTTGACAAGAAATTCCACCCAAAAACCTCGCTCGTTATCGGTCGCAACGGTCTACCCGCAGAGGATTTCTTCAAAATCAACCCCGTGGATTTGCTAAAATGACATATTTTTGATAATTTTGGAATGTAAATTAATAAAAAGATAAATAAATAATTAATATATTGTTAATATTAATTTAATATATAGTGTTTTTTTTTTTAAAAGGACATTATTATATCTTTACGACAAGTTAAATGTGCACAATTTAGCGAAACTATTTTATTAATTTACAAAAACTTAAACAAAAATGGAACTTAAAGAAAACACAAAATTGCAACTCACTGAGTTGACAGAAAATGAAATGAGACAAATAGACGGAGGAAATCCCGTAGCGATTGGTATTGCTATTCTCATAGGAATATGTATTATTGGCGGTTGCGCGAAAGAAGCATACTAATAATTAACATCACTTAAAAAACGCCCCAAAAGGAAACCCATCTTTTGGGGCTCTCTATAAAAAAAACATGACACGCCGAACAAAAAGACACATATATATAGACGCAATCTTAATAGTCATAACCATAACATTCTTTACATCCCATAAATGGGGCATGTCAAAAAAACAATACAACAATATAACCATATATTATCACTGCGAAACAATAAAAAGCGACACCATTTTAGACAACTTATTCAAAACAATCTCAGATATATTAAAAAACAAAGGTTTAAGTTTACCAAATTCCAATCAAAGCATATATCTATGCAAATCAGACTTAGAGTTTAAAATAAAATCAATAACATTAAAAAATGGAGTAATAGGAAAAACAAACTACCTTCTCAAACGGTTGTATATCAAATCAGTTGATTTTGAGCACGAAATAATTCCTCCTCAAGATTCCGCACTCAATAGTCGGTCTATAACAAATATTATTACACACGAACTTACGCATTCTTATCAATTCGAAAAATTGGGATTAGTATCATACCGTACAGCTCCAAGTTGGAAAATAGAAGGAATGGCAGAATGGGTTTCCAATTCATCTTCAGCTAAAACTGGAGATGCATTACCATTATATGTTAAGGGAGAGTCTTACGACAATACAATTAATTGTGACAAAGAATTATGGGAAAAAACTTTTTTATATTTCGTAAGCCGAGTGAGGGCAGATTATCTTTTATCATACAAACAGATTACCGAAGATGTGTTTTGGAACACTAAATACGATACAGACGAATTAGACAAAGAAATTAGGGGTGCTATTATACACGGTAATTATATTTTTGATAACTTTGTGTTTCAAGACACACTAACAAATGAGTAAGATTATAATCACCATATTATTTCTGATATTGTTTAGAATTTCAGCAGAGTGTCAATCACTTACCTTGCCTGCCTGTGTCGATTACGCCGTGGCGCATAATCTCGAACTCACTGCCGAGAGCCTCAATATCGAGGAGGCGGAGGTAAACCTAAAAGCCGAACGGCACACTTTTCTGCCAACGGCAGTGGCTACCATAAACAACGGATTATCAGGTGGTTTTCAGCAGACTTTTAACGAAACTATGTCGGGCGAATACAGCAGCGAGAAGAGTTACACCAACAGCGCAACATTGGATGTGAGCGTAACTCTCTGGAACGCAGGGGCAAGACGCACGCTTATCAAACAACGCCAGTTGCTAAAATCTGCCGCCGAACAGAGCCGCCTCTACCGCGAAATTGAGGTGAAAACCAATGTGATAGAAAAATTCTTTGCCCTGGCTATGGCTCAAAAACGTCTTGAAATAGCCGTTGAGAACTGCGCTATGCAGGATTCAAACCTTATTATCGCCCAAAAACTCTTCAACCTCGGTCACCGTTCGCAGCGCGATGTTATGGATGCTCGCACCAACCTTGCACAAGACATTATGCAACGAGCCAACGAAGAAAACAATGTGGTTATCAACGAATTGCAACTGCGCATCGCTATGAACAGCAACGATTCGGTGGCTATCGAGGTAGCCGGTGTGGAATCCGACAGGGATATTCCTCCGTTTGATGATTTTTATGCCAAGGCGTTGGAAATCAACCCCTCTGTGGCTATGTACAAAACGCAGATAGAGGCTGCCGAATATGAGAAGGAATATTACAAACGTCTGCAATATCCGTCGCTAACGCTTAATTATGAGGCAGGTACGCAGGGTCAGAAATTCTCTCACAAACAAAACACGGATTTTGGCAAGCAATGGAAGGACAATTCGTACCAGACCATTTACCTGGCGCTCAAAGTTCCGATTTTCAGCCAGTTGTCAAACAAAGACAACATTGCCAAAAGCGAGATAGAGATCAACCGCCGCCGCAACCAGTTAGACCAGCAACTTCTTGCCCTCTCTGGCGAGATGCGCAATGTGTGGCTCGGCGTGGTGCAGAGCCGAAACACCGCAGATTTGGCAGCGCAGACCGCCGAACTTGCCCGTCAGCAGTACGAATTTGCACAAAAAGATTTCAAACTTGGAAATATTGCCAGTTACGAATTGTATGTATATAAAAACAAATTCGTATCTTCGCAGTTGCAAGCCGTGAGTGCAGAATACGAGTTTCTCTACCGTCTTGCAGTATTAAAACTATTTACAGAACAATAATGCAACTACCCGAAGACATAGAAAACACCATCGACGTGCTTTACTCGCGTTATCGTCAGCGTACCAATTGGATATACATTCTTTTGGTGTCGGCGGTGATAGTGGCGGTGGCGTTGCTGCCCATCATCAAGGTAGACGTTACAAGTCAGAGCCGTGGCATTATCCGTTCCAAAAACGACAACCTCAAAATTGTACCAATCGTCAGCGGACGTGTCAGGAGCGTAAACATCACCAACAATATGCCCGTTACCATTGGCGACACACTTTTAATAATAGAATCGGAAAACATAAAAGTGCAACTTGCGGCGCAAAAGAATTTAAAAACAGACCTTTCGGACCGCATCTCAGATTTAAAGTCGCTGACCTCTGGCGCAAAAAATCCAATACTCCGAACACCGCTGTATATTCAGGACCTTGCTGATTATAAGGAGCGTACCAAAGGCGAAAGAGCCAAGGCTGAACAAGCTGAGCGTGACTATCAGCGGTTAAAAGAGTCGTACAACAGCGGACTTGCCTCCAAAGCCGACTACGAACAGGCAGAAGACCGTTGGCGCAATGCCAAAAACTCGCTCGAAACCGCATCGCAGCAGCAGTTGGCTACGTGGCAAAACACCAAGAAACAACTTGAACAGCAACTAATTACCTGCAACGGAGAAATCAACCGCATAGAATCAGAACTTAGCAACTACATTGTTACCGCCCCCGCATCGGGCACGCTCATTACGCAAACGCAAATTCAACCAAACTCGTATATCTATACAGGTCAGGAACTTGCATCAATTTCGCCCGACGAGAGCCTGATAGCCGAATGTTACGTTTCGCCCGCCGACATAGGATTTTTAGAAAAAAATCAAGAGGTGAAACTCTCGTACGATGCGTTTGACTACAATCAGTGGGGTCTCGGAGTTGCCGCCGTGGAAGACATCGACAAAAACATCAGCATCGAAAGCACATCGTCGTATTTTGTGGTTC
>JAGCVU010000214.1 GCA_017962175.1 Bacteroidales bacterium
CGTTAAATTCCTTGGCAGTATTCACCGCATCCTGACCAGTCATTGAATCGACCACAAACAAGGTCTCGTGCGGTGTAACGGCTTTCTTGATGGCAGCAATCTCATCCATCATCTGCTCATCGACAGCCAGACGGCCAGCAGTATCGACAATCACAAGGTCGAAGCCTTTTTGCTTTGCATATTTCAAGCCGTTGGTGGCAATCTGCACTGGATTTTGGTTCCCGTCCTCGGTATATACCTCAACGCCAATCTGTTGGCCCAAGACCTTCAACTGGTCGATGGCCGCAGGACGGTAAACGTCGCCCGCAATCAAAAGCGGCATCTTTCCGCGTTTGGTTTTCAAGCGATTAGCGAGTTTTCCGCTGAAAGTCGTCTTACCCGAACCTTGCAGACCCGCAATCAAAATAACTGTCGGGTTGCCTTTCAGATTGATATCCTCGGCTGTCGAACCCATCAGTTCAACCAGTTCATCGTGGACAATCTTAATCATCAACTGCCCAGGCTTGATTGACGTCAACACATTCTGTCCCAGAGCTTTCTGTTTGACTGTGTCGGTGAAGGTCTTTGCCGTTTTGTAGTTAACGTCGGCATCGAGCAAGGCCTTACGCACCTCTTTCAGCGTTTCGGCAACATTTATTTCGGTGATTTTGCCTTCGCCTTTCAGAATTTTGAAAGAGCGTTCGAGTTTATCTGACAGATTTTCAAACATTTCCTTGAATTGCTATTTGTTTTTTACAAGTAGCAAATGTAGCATAAAAGCGTTGTTGTCCAAAAAAACAAAATACTCGCACTGATAACACGCGACTTCACTGATTTACACGTTTTTAATCTCTAACCGATTTTAACTGTGAAGAGATGTCTTTATCTCTTATATAGCTAATATAGACCTCAAATTTGTATCAGTGAATGTGTTCCAAATTTTCAATTTGACAGGTTTGTAGTCTTCAAAAAGTTGCTTGACAAACTCTATTTCAAAGACAAGCCTAAAATCATTTTCGTCGCATTCTTTGTGCAACTCGTGTTTTGTGCCTACGCGAGCCACCTTAATAATATATAAATCCCTTATTCCCAAACCTTTTGTATATGGCATAAAGTAGTACAACTTGTTAAGTTTGACTGTTGAAGGAAACTTTTTGCCAGTATAATATAATTTGGCGATTTGCTGATTGAACGGGTCAATGTTCTCATTTGTCACCAAACTTATTAGCACATTCTTTGAGTCATCAAGATTGTCATTATCAACACGTTTGGGTTTCTTATAAGGATTGTGGACAATTCCGTCAGGATAATCTCGTTGCACATCGAACAAATCAAGAGCAAACAGTTCAGGTGGCAGCATATCGAGGCCAATCTTGTTAGCTTCAACAAAATGGCTTTCTTCAGGATTTTGGGCATCAATATCGTTGAAAAGGCGAATGAGTGAACGCCCAATTGCGTAAGCAAGGTTTACAGGAACAGCATTGCCAATCTGTTTATATTGTTCGGTGATGGTGCCAACAAATTCCCAATTATCGGGAAAAGTCTGAATGCGAGCATATTCGCGAACTGTCAGCGGACGTGTTTCGGTTGGGTGACAACGTTCGGTTTGTTTTTGCGCAGGTGCGCAAGTCAGTGTAAGCGACGGCTCATCCATCGACAGCCTGCGAGCCATTCCTGTTTTGCCTCCGCCTAAATAAAAACTACCACCCATATATTCTTTCTGCACATTTTCAGGAAGGTCGCGCCAATCGCCACCTTCGGGAACCATTGCCATTACTTGTGCTTTTTTTGTCGGGTAGGTTTGACCATCTGATGCGGGAACGTCATTGTCAAAAAGCAAGCCTTTAAAAAATGCGTCACGGAGTGTCATTACACGTTTATATGGTGACGGCCATTGGAACTTGACTTTTTTGGCAATATCGTTACGAATGGCAATAAGAATCAAACGCTCCCTTTTTTGCGGAACTTGGTACATAATTGCTTTCAGCACTCTTGGCTCAACCAAAGTGTAACCCAATTCGGCTATTGCATTGCGGATTATTTCAAGCGTTTTCCCATCATCGTGCGAGAGCAAACCTTTAACGTTTTCGCCCATAAACACTTTGGGTTGAATCTCTTTTACAGCGCGAGCTAATTCGAAAAACAATGTGCCACGCGTATCACTCAACCCTCCTTTTTTACCAGCATAGGAAAATGCTTGGCAAGGGAAACCTCCCGAAAGAAAATCAACCTTTCCTTTAAGCGGTGTGAAATCTATTTGGTGTATATCTCCTTCAAGCACATTCCATTCAGGATGATTCTTGCGTAACGTCTGGCAAGCCATAGGGTCTATCTCATTGAGCAATACGTGGCGGAACCCTGCCAAATGCATACCTAACGCAAGGCCACCTGCTCCTGCAAAGAGTTCAACTGAAGTAAAATCGCGAAGCGCAGCCGTATGAAATTCTTCATCCCAATTTGTTTCGAGCATAAGGCGTACGGGTTCAATGTCTGTCAAATCTTCCATATAAAACCCTTCTTTGCCATTGTCGTTCTTATGGTATGGATAAATGCCGCTTTTGCCCCATTTTTGCGTTGTAGCAAGCGAAGTTCCAGTAAGGTCGGCCAAATTAGTAGCTGATAAAAAAGTTGACATTTATAGGCCTCCCTTTGCTCTTATTTCATCTGCAATTTCATTGATTTTTGCCATAATCAACTGACTGCCATCAATATTGTCTTCCTCTACAACCTCACCAAATGCTTTAGCAAGACGATGATAAAAATTGGTATCACCCGTCAGATGTTCCCAAAATGTTGCACCACAATAGACAGGATACGTTTTGTCTATATTTCTATAATTGGCAGATAGTTCGTATTCTTCCCCATATAGGACACCAACAACCATATCATCTATTTGTAATGGCAAACGGTCAAGACGTGCTTTGGCTTGTAAATGTCCAAAATGCCCCATAATTGTAGCAACATCAGGACTATTTATTGTTTGTGGCCCAGCTTTACACTGACAGTATTTCTTTCGACCATCTATTGCGTCTTCAAATTCTATATCAATCCCATCAATACCAGAAGCATTACCTGCCACTTCTGCTAATTGAGAAATGAAAATTTGAATATTTTGACCAAAACTTGTATTAATGCTTGTACCCAAAATACGAGGGTACACTAAAGCTTTGGCTAATGATTCGGGTTCTGTATTACCACAGAGAAAAGCTGCCAAATAATTGACCAAAAAAGGATTAATATTAAAACTCTTTAGCTTGAGTTTTTCCAAACCTTGTATATGATTAGGAATAATAATATTTCGAAAATATTCTTTTCCCTTCTCAACAATCTGTTGTTTTTGTTCTTCTGTCATACAATTAATGGTTTGTACAAAATAGGCTACAAGAATATAAAAATCTCAAAAAAAACGACATTCAGCCTACATCAATAATATGCACAAAAATTCCACTACTTTTTCGTGAATGAAAAATAGCACATTCAGTTTAAACCCTCATCTGCCAACGTGCAATGGCTTGTCATATAAAAGTCGGTTGGAAAAGGAAAATGATTTTTAAGGGATAGAGAATGAGAACAAAAAAGGCACACATTTGAAGTATGTGTGCCTCCAATCTCAAACAGTACTGAATTTCTCTATAAATGCAATCCTGCACTGGCTATAATTCCCAACATCATTAATATCCAGAAAGATATCGCGCAAAGCAACCAAAAGCCAGCCACGCACAAGCCCACAATGCCACAGACTCGGCCAGCGTTGGCGTTCTTGGCCGATGTTTCAGTAAATCGTTCGGGGTTTTCTTCGTAAAGCGCTTTTGCCTTCTTGGCAAAAATTATCGCCAAAATACCCAGAATAACACCTATCGCCGCGCCAAAACCGCAGCAGATGCACACAATACTCAAAATTCCCATCACCAATGCCGCACTCGAATTCGGCAATTGTTCTTTGATACCGTTCACATTGTCAATAGTTTCC
>JAGCVU010000215.1 GCA_017962175.1 Bacteroidales bacterium
AATTCCTGATTTCAATTCAAAACGTTTTATGCTGAAAGACAATTGCTTGCTGTCGGAAGATGGCAAACGGTTTTACACCACTGACATACCAAGTTCATTTTATGGCGATACAATAAAAGTACCTGACGGAGTGGAGGTTGTGGATTTTATTTTAACTTTTATTAGGCATTACCAATTATACATTCCGGGCAGCGTAAAAAAGATAGCATATATTCCGTTCAATATAGTTAGTTCAATAGTGGCTCCCGAAAATTCTGTTTATCAATCTATTAACAACTGCCTTGTTACCAAAGACGGCAAAACTCTGCGCATTTTTGGCAAAAAACATACCAAGCACAATAATTATAATATTATCGTTCCCGAAGGTGTGGAAGAAATTGATTTATCGGCATATGGGTATCACAATTATTCGTATCCCAGCCCCGATACGCTGTTATTGCCAAAGTCGCTGAAAAACATTGACAAAATCTTTGGCGACACTGTTATTGTACAATCGGATGCATTGATGGTAAAAAACAATTGCATTCTTTCAAAAGATGGCAAACGTCTGCTCAGAGGCGGTTTAACGGGCGACGACATCATTATTCCCGAAGGCGTGGAAATCTACTGTCCCTACCTTATGCCCAGAACTTGCAAACGACTAATTTTGCCATCCACATTGGCACATCAAGAAGAGGTTTTTATGCGCAGTTATGATACTCTGATTATTTCGCCCAAAAACAAACATTTTCAGGTAAAGAACAATTGTTTGCTATCGAAAAACGGCGATACATTATTGGCTATCAGTTGGGAGAACAAAAAAGTTTCTATCCCCGAAGGTGTAAAGTCTAGCAAAAATTTTAACTATTATTCTATTTATAATGACAAAACCGAGGTATTGGAGATTCCTTCTTCGTTGATTTCGGGCGAAACACCCGAGGCAAAAAGTTATATCTGCGCAAAGGGTAATAAGGTATATTCCACCAAAGATGGTAACTTGCTATCAGCCAACGGTAAAACACTGATAAAGTTTAACACCACAAATCGAAATCACTTGACCGTTCCCGAAGGCGTGGAATCTATACTCAACGACCAATATCTTTATCATAATTTTCACTATTACGAACCCGACACTTTCAATCTTCCGAGTAGTTTTAAGCAAATAAGTATGAAGGCAGTCTTAGATCTAATTGTAGATGAGAAAGTTAATATAATAATTCACCCCGACAATAAAAATATGTGGTATAGCAACAATATGTTTGTTTCGGGTGGCGGCACTAAACTGTTGTTTTGCGGACAATACCCCGATATAAACATTCCAAACGGCATCGACAGCCTTTTTAGCAAGGTTTTTTATTACGATAAGTTCGGCGATGGAGGCAAACTAACTATTCCAGAATCGGTATGTTACATTGACTCAGGATTTTTCCGCGACCATAGTTATATCGTCAAGTTTGACGTTTCGCCCCAAAGCCCATTTTTCAAAAGGATTGAAAACTGCCTTGTAACCTCGCAAGGTGAATTAATTTTGTTAGAAAGATCCGGCATCAGTACTTCGGAAGGTGTAATTATTCCCGACGGAGTAAAGAAAATTTCGTCGCAAAGTTGGATTTTGTACAACTTTACCAACGACGATGACGACCTATGCTGTTGCGAACGCGACGAAGAATGTCACCCTTTTGTGCCGCTGATGGTTGATTGGGATGTGTACGAACACAAAATTTACATTCCCGCCTCGGTAGAAAGCATCTCTCCCGCCCTATTTTACGATTATTGGAAGTCGGAACCGATAAAAATCAAACTTTCGCGTAAAAATCAGCATTTTACATTACGCCACGGCATTTTGCGCACCATCACCGGCGAAATTATCTACAACCCCCACGACAGATTTTTGTATAAATACGGTGAAGATTATGAACCTGAATTAGTTAGGGTAAAAGATTGACAAAACGTTACACTTTTTAGTCGCACTTTTTGTATTGGTGTTACACTTTTTAGTCGCACTTTTTGTAATAGTGATACACTTTTTAGGCGGAGTTTTTTGGTTTCGGGTGGTTTTCGTTATTAAAAAAAGTAAAACAAGAAATCGACATTATCACCACAAATAATTACCCCAACAGAAAATCTTCAACATTGTCGGGAGTTACGGTAAGGAAATCCACATCGGGATAGGCGTTTTGAAACGAAAGCGGTGCGGAAACTTTGCTTTTCTTGGGATTCCATTTAAACTCAAATGCTGACATTTTTTGCGCCGACACTTCCAAAAAATCAACCTCCTGACGTGCCGTAGTGCGCCAAAACCAATGTGTCACATTTTTTTGGGCATAACGGTTAATCTTGATACGCTCCGCTATCATATAGTTTTCAAACATCGCTCCTACATCTGTCCGTTTTTCAATAGGTAGAAAATTGCCTATCACCGCGTTTCGGATGCCGAGATCCCAAAAGAAGACTTTTCGGCTGTTTTTCAATTCGTTACGTAGATTTTTGCTATATGTGGGAAGTCGAAATATGATGTACGCCTGCTCTAACAACGAGATGTATTTTTCCACAGTTTTGGAATCCAAAGAACAAATCTGTCCCAACTCGTTGTACGACACCTCAGAACCAATTTGATATGCCAATGCTTGAAGTATTTTTACAATCTTTTCGGGTCGATGAATACTTTCAATTGTAAAAATATCTTTGTATAAATAACTATCCGACAGCATTTTAAGCAAATCCTCCTCGATAGCGGGCTTCGACACCACCTCGGGATAACTACCATATACCAAACGGTGCGGCAACATACGCTTTTCCTCCAAAAGACCATTGTGCGAAACCAACTCAGAAAACGTTAGCGGAAACATTTGAAACTCCCACTTCCGCCCTGTGAGCGGTTCGTTGGTACGGTTAGCAAGTTCAAACGATGAACTACCTGTAACTACCAACTGAATATCAGGTATTTGATCGGTAATCAGTTTAAGTTTTAATCCAACATCTGAAATTCGCTGCGCCTCATCGATAACCACAATTTTATTATCACGAAAAACGGCTTTGAGCCTTGTTGACGATGCGTTTTCAAACACGCTTCGCACATCCTGCTCATCGGCATTGAGCCACAACACATTATCTTTATCTCCAAAAATTGATTTCAGGACAGTGGTTTTGCCCACCTGACGCGCTCCCATAATAATTATCGCTTTGCCGCTTCCGACAAACTCGGTAAGTCTGTTGCTTAAAAGTCTTTGTATCATAACAATAGTGTTAATGTTTTCAAGGCAAAGATAAGTAAAAAATACCAAATTCCAAAAAAATCATAATATTTTCGGAATGAATTCCAAAAAAATCGCTATTTTTTTGGAATCAAATCCAAAAAAATCATAATAATTTCGGAATTTACTTAACATTGACGTGCGGAAGACTTATTTGACTAAATACAGAATTACACTTTTTAGTCGCACTTTTTGGTTAAATATTATCCGCGCAGCAACGAATTCTATCCGCAAGGTCACAGAGAGCGAATTTACTACAATTTTGTGTAGTAACAATTTTTTTTATGGGGAGATTGAGTAATTATTTTCAAAAAGTAAAATAAAAAATCCGTTATTTTACTTTCCGGCGTAAAAGTAAAATAAGGAATCGCGTTATTTTACTTTAATGGCTAAAAGTAAAATAAAAAAAAACAAGCCCCGGATCTAATCAGAACCGAGGCTGTGTATTATTGAGTGATGGATGCTAACTATTCAAGTTCGTACCAGAGTTCATCGCCTTTTTTGGTAAGGGTTAGTTTAGTTCTGCCTGTGAGATTGAGGTTTTTGAACTCAACATAACCATTGTCAATGTCGTTCTCATCTTCAAAAAGACGGATATCCCATTGTCCATCTTTGCTACCATTGAAAGTTACAGTTACAGACGAACCGTTAGGAAATGTGTCGTCGGTGAGTACATCTCTCCAAGTGGTTTGACTACTCGGCGACATCATAATACCATAAAAATCTCTGCCACTGTTGTTAACAATTTTAAAAGTAGCATCTTCTTCTTCATCATCGCTACAAGATGCGAATCCCATTGCCGTGATCATAAGCATTACGACAAACAAAAATTTAAACTGTTTCATTGCATTGAATTTTTAGTTAATAATATGATTTATTTGAATTTAATAACAGCGGCACGATCAATACCCCCGGTTGAAAATGTTAGTATTACACCAGCAGCATCGGGAACATCTTTTACTGCCTTTTTAACTAACTTGTCCCTAACAGCCTGATATTCTGACGACCAACCGATGGCAGCACCTTCGCGATCTACAATTTCATACTCGTTGACAGGTTCGCAATCGGTAAACACATAAAGACCGTTAACCTTGTTGGCTCGTGCCAATCCAAGATTATCTTTTTCTTGTCCGTCTTTGAATTTGATTACAATAGCCTTGTCGGTGCTTCCCTTAGCCATACTAATAACCACAGCGTCAGCATTGGGATAATCTTTCACAGCCTTTTTGATGAGTTTGTTACGGATTTCGTTAAACTGTCCCGACCACGATATATTAGACTTTACACGGTCGAGAATTTCATAGTCACTGATAGGTTCATTGTCGCAAAAGGCATAGATACCATTGTTTTTTTGAACACGAACAATACCCTTATCGTATTGTTGAGCAAATGAAGTGAGGCTAAATGACATCAATAGTGTCAATGCGGCTAATTTGCCGAAGAATGATTTAGTTTGTTTCATCGTAAATAAAATTAAGTATTAATATTTGAAATTATCAATACTAAATTACGATTCATCAATTAAAAAGTCAGTCAAATTCAGTCGGGAAAACAAAACAAAAATGTACGGTTTTTTAGGACAAATGATCCGAAAGGTCTTTGAAAAAATTATGATTCAATACGTTAGATATGGTTGTCAATAGTTCGGTATTAATATCTCGCGATTTAAAAATATCGTAAACAGCGGAATGTGAGCGGTTTATCTGTTGTTGAAACCACTTTACACTCCGGCCTTGACGTTGCAACTCTGCTCTAATTACTTCTCCAATATGTATCGACATTTCAAACAGGTTTTGCCCGACGAGATTCCAATTTCGGACAGACATAAAAAAAGGCGCGGAATCCTTAATCTGCCCGTTCCACGCACTGAGGTCTTCGCTACCTAACATTGCAAAACAGGCAGCGAAAACCCACGCCGTAAGTATAATACAAGCGTACAAAATGCACACTTAATAGTATACACCCACGGACGTCTATCGCTGCTAAGTTCTGACAATGTTTTGAAAGTTGCGAAGTTTCAGTGCATCAGAAACAAAGCGTCATAAACGCCATCCAATATATGTTGTAAGCCCACCGCACTATACGGATTGGGCTTTCGTTTGCAAAAATAATAAAAAAATCAATAATAAGGCGGAATTTTATAAATATTTTTCACCCGCAAAGCCATCCCACCACTCCGGCGGCTACTATCAGCAATATCGGATTTACTTTGAAAAAATAGTGCGCCACAACGGTGGCAACAAAGATTATTACGCTAATGTACGACGAAAAACTGTCGCGGTCGCACATCATCACGGCGGCAGAGATTATGAGTCCCGCCACCACAGGGGTCATTATTGCCATCGGCTTTTTAACGTATGGCGATTCTTTGTGCTTGAAAAACAGTGCGATAACCACAGCCATAAGCATAATCGACGGTAGACACAGCGAGAATGTGGACACCACCGAGCCGAGTATACCCGCCTGAGTGTAGCCTACAAATGTGGCGGTGTTGATAGAAATTGGTCCCGGGGTCATTTGCGAAAGCGCCAAAAGGTCGGAATACTCACCACCCGACATCCATTGATAGTCGTCGACCACCTCCATCCTTATCATTGACACCATAGAATAGCCGCCGCCAAAGCCGAAGAGCCCTATCTTAAAAAATACCCAAAAAAGTTGCAAGTAAATCATTTCTTATCCTCCTCTGTTTTAGATGGTTGCGAGGCTGTTTTGCCAATTGTTGCGCGTGCCCAAATTACGCCGCCCACTATTGCCGCAATTATCAGGT
>JAGCVU010000216.1 GCA_017962175.1 Bacteroidales bacterium
CCAAATCAAAAATGGTGAATGCGCTTGACCATTTTTGGAATGCTTGGGCAACCGCACGAAAAGATATCATATTGGTTGTCTGTGGAAGTGCTACGTCGTGGATTATCAGCAAAATAGTTAAGAATTACGGAGGACTCCACAACCGTTTGACACGTCAGATTTATCTTGAACCATTCACTCTTCACGAATGTGAACTATTTGCAAATGCCAACCATTTGGGAATGAGCCGCCGGAATATATTGGAAACTTTTATGGTGTTTGGCGGAATCCCGTATTATTGGAAATTTTTGCAAAAAGGAGAAAGTTATGCTCAAAGTATTGACAGATTGTTTTTTAGTAAAAACGGAGAATTAAAAAACGAATATAACGCGCTTTATGCTTCACTGTTTAAAAATCCTCAGCCATACATCGAAATTGTTTCGGTTTTGGGACACAAAAAGGCAGGAATGACCCGTCAGGAAATAATTATGGAACTCAAAAAAAACGAGGGAGGCAAACTTTCTTCCGTGCTTGAAGAGTTGGAGCAATGCGATTTTATCCGATCGTTCCAATCCATTGGCAAACAAAAGAAAGAAACTGTTTATCAACTAATTGATAATTTTACGCTGTTCTATTTCAAGTTTATAGACGGGCAGAAAACCAACGAAAAAAACTATTGGTCAAAAATGATGCAAAAAAACGTTTATGCAGTATGGAGTGGTTTGGCGTTTGAGCGGATTTGTTTTCAGCACATAGAACAGATAAAAAAGGCTTTGGGCATTTCGGGTGTCATCAGCAACGTCTATTCGTGGACATACAAGTCGGACGGCGATGGCGAAAACGGAGTACAGATTGATATGCTCATCGATCGCGACGACAATGTTATCAACCTCTGCGAGATAAAGTTTTCAAAATCGGAATATGAAATCACCTCCGCCTACGACCGCGAAATACACCGAAAAGCGGATATTTTCACCCGAAAAACCCACACCACCAAGGGAGTAACTATCGTTATGATAACATCATACGGCCTCACAAAAAACCAATGGTCAAACGACATAAGCAACGAGGTTGTTTTGGACGATTTGTTTGTGGGTTAGAGAATTTACAAGTTTTTTATTGTCCATAGACAACAAATCTGCAAAATTTTTAATTTTATTGTTTATGGACAATAAAAATGAATGGTGATACTGTGGTTGACTACAAAAATCCTTCATCTCTAACCTTAGGTGCCAGTTGCCGTTCGATATAATCCACTACTTCTCCGACAGTAGCGAGTCTTTCCCATACAGTATCGGGAGCATATATATTAAACTCCTTTTCGAATTGCATCACTAACTCGACAGTATCTAAACCGTCAGCACCCAAGTCATTCGTAAAACTTGCTTCGTCTGTTACTTCTGCATCGTCTACACCTAATTGATTAACAATGATTTCTTTTACTTTTTTCTTAATATCTGACATAATTTTTACGTTTTAATAAATTTAACTTTTATTTTTTTATGATTATCAATTCGTCATTACCAAATAGTGAGTCAATGTCGCTATTTAATGCTTTTGATATAATAACAACAAAATTATTCTGTTTAGGTGGAAATGGTTCTCCGTTAATTCCATAGGTGAGTGTAATGCTGTAAGAGTCTTGTAACCTTTCTTTTCTAGCGTATACTTCTGTTGCGGATGGTACTTTGTTTGCTTTCGATATTTCTGCGAGTCTTTGTTTCGACAGAACTGGCTCTTGGTAGTTTCTGATACGGTCTTTTGGAATGTTCCCATCAAAGTCACTACTGGAAAAATGCTTATACATAAATTGGATTCCTTTCACAGCCACACCTGCAACAGGATGAACAAGAGTCGCAGCAGCGGCAGTTAAGTTCCACAAATCACTGGAAAAATCGTCATTGTTTGCCATAGTTTCTCTTTTTTAGTTAAACAAGAATTTTAAATAGAAACTAAAAAAGAAAGGATGCGTGCATCTTTATAGTTTCCTGAAAGGCCGACCAAAGCCCAATAATTACTACAAAGTAAGCCCACACCCTTTATAGGGATGCGAGCATTCGCAAGTGCTGACAATTAAACTGATAAATTTTGGTCGTATTTCAGGAAGTCAGCCCAAGCAAACGCTCTTTCGATTTTATTTCTTAACTATTGCAATATACGGATAATAATGATTTGCAGTCAAGTTTTTTGTAATATTATTAATGATTTTTTTTAAAATTTAATTATAGCGTTGATTTTTAGTATAATAACTCTTAATGAAAATATAAAATATCTCCGTATTAGTAATTGTTCGTTATCCAATAAAAAATCCCTACTTTTGCCGCCAAAATTAAAGATGCTATCAGGCTTTTAATTAGTAGATTTAACAATGAAAACCTCTCTTATTGCCTTATCCCTTGGTACGTTTGTGCTCGGAATGGCTGAGTTTGTGATGCCGGGGATACTGTCGTTTGTGGCTAATGATTTAAATATCTCTATCCCCGAGGCGGGACACCTTATTTCGGCGTATGCCCTCGGCGTAAGTTTCGGCGCACCTGTAATTTTACTATCGGTAGAAAAATACAGGCTAAAAAGCGTGCTGATTTTTTTGGCGGCTCTGATGCTCACAGGAAACATTTTGGCGGCGTTTGCTCCTAACTATTACGCACTTATGGCTTGCCGTTTTATTTCGGGACTGCCTCACGGGGCGTATTTCGGAATGGGAACCATCATTGCCTCAAAACTTGGAGGAAAGGGCAAAGAATCTACCGCTATTGCCATAATGGTGTCGGGTATGACGGTGGCAAACCTGCTCGGAGTGCCTGTGGGAACGTTTTTGAGCAACAATTTTTCGTGGCGCACAATATTTATGTTTGTGGCTGCGGCGGCTCTCGTTACGGGTATCGGCATCAAGATGTTTGTTCCCGATGTAGAAAACGAGATTACACAGCGTGTGCGCGACCGTTTTAAATTCTTAAAGCACCTTGCACCGTGGCTTGTGATATTCGCAACGTTTACAGGTAATTGCGGAATTTTCTGTATGTATTCGTATATCAACCCGATACTCACCAATGTGGCAGGTTTTTCAGAAAACACCTTGCCCATACTTATGGTAACGGCGGGCGCGGGTATGGTGGCAGGAAACCTGATTTCGGGCAAGATTTGCGACCGTTTCCCTATGGGATTGGTTGCAGGCATCATACAAGGCACAACGGCGGTGTTGTTGACTGTGATTCTGTTGTTTGGTGCCACGGCTTGGGTAATGGTAACGATGATGTTTATGAGTACATTCTGTTTGTTTGCGCTATCGTCGCCGCAGCAATTCCTCATCATCAAGCACGGCAAGGGCGGCGAAAAACTCGGTGGTGCACTTGTTCAGGTGGCATTTAATGTAGGAAACGCGGCAGGAGCGTTCTTGGGCGGACTGCCTATACTTGCAGGCTGCGCCGAAAACGTCTCTGCCGCGTGGGGTATTCCTTTTGAAGTAACGGGGTGCTTGCTGTTTATGTATTTTCACCGCCGTTACGAGAGGGCTTAGTTACACCTCGTAATCCATACAAACGCGGAGTTTTACATTGGGGCGTACAATGCCGGTAGCCACTGCCACGTGGTCGGGGTGAACGGCGTAACCTTTCAATGCCTCCTCGCTTTCCATCAACGAATCCAACATTACGTCGGCGTTAGATGATGCTAAGGGATTGATGTTTACCTTGATTTCCTTTAATCCGGGAACTTTACCCTTTAAGCCTTCGAGACCGTTTTTGATAGCGGCCTTGGCTTCGGCTTTCTGTTCGGCAGTGAGTTCGTCTTTCAACTGCCAGAGAATAATGTGTTTTACCATTTTTGTATTTTTTAGCGTGTTTACTATTATGTATTTTCCGCAAAAATATGGTTTATTTGTTAAAAGTCAATAAAAATCAAAATTAATATCTATCTTTGAGCAACAACCAAA
>JAGCVU010000217.1 GCA_017962175.1 Bacteroidales bacterium
ATGCCGTTGTCGTTGATTTCCCAAGAGTCTTTGCCGTTGCGAATAAGGTCGATATTGTAGCCGAGTTTTTTGAGAATCTCTTCCACAAGTTTCGATGTGTCGCAGAGTATGAGGTCTTTGCCTTTGAAATCATCTTCGTCCATCTCAACGCCGCAGAATGGGCAGAATCCGTTTTGAAACTGATTTTCGGCAACTAAATTGCTGCACGAATGACATCTTACCGAATATACTCTACCCGATGCCACAAACTCGTCGATGGCTTTTTGAAGGTAGGTCCACGGAAGGGCAAAACCGAGATTTTGTCCCGATGCCATAATGAAAGTGTTTACGCCCACTACATTGCCGTCTTGATTGATGAGCGGTCCGCCCGAATTGCCCGGGTTGATGGCTGCGTCGGTTTGTATATAGTCGATGCCGTTTTGTTTGCGAGCGGCTTTTGAGATAATGCCCTTGGTGTTGGTGTATTTAAGTCCGAACGGGTGACCAACAGCCATTATCGGGTCGCCGTCGTTGAGCACGTAGTCGACGGGGGCAAGTTCGAGGTCGGCAAAGATGGTTCCTTCTGGTTTTTCGATAAATGCGAGGTCGTAGAGCGGGTCAACGTAAAGCACGCGGGCAGTGCGTTTGTTGAATTTTTCGCTGTTGATCACCACCTTGCGGCAGCCTTGCACCACGTGACGGTTGGTAACTATCAAGTTGTATTTATTCAAGCAGAAACCTGTGCCTAATCCCCACGGGTTTTGAATTCTTACTACTGCGTCTTCTATTTTTTGTGTAAACTGTGTCATCTTTTGGCGGTGTTAGGTTAGTCGGGAATTTCGAGCACGGCAAACTCTTTGAGAAATGTGTAGGCAAATCCTGCCAGAGTGCCGAAGTCGAGGTTGGCGGTGTTGAATGTGAGCGAGGGGTACGCCTTGCTGTATTTTTTGATGGTGGCATCTATCTCGTGCGAAATTTTGATGGCGGCGGGAGTCTCGGTGTTGGTGTTTACAAACTCGTCGTCGAATCCGAGCGCATCGAAATAGTCTTGATTTAAAACCCGCCAGAATATCAGCAACAACTCTTGTGCAGCGGCAGGCATTCCGTGGTGAACGTGGTTGAGTCCGGCGGTGTATTCGCACATAGTGGTTACAAGGTCGAAACGTCCAGAATCTATGCAAGTGTCTATCAGGCGGAAATGCGTGTTGAACGATTCTGCCATTTCGGCAAAACTCATATAACTGATTTCGGGGAACACCGCGCGCACTTTGTAGATAGATACGCCGAGTTCCTCGTCGGTTTTTTTCAAAATTTCGTCAAACTCGGCGAGCATCTTGTGGTTAATTTCGGGCGAATTTCGCTCTTCGGGGTTGTAGCCGTTGGCATAGATAGAATATATCTGCCTAAAATGGTGAAGCAGTGAACCTTCGGGCGAAATCAGATAGAGTATCTTAAAAATGGTGTTGAGGATGATATATGTTTTAGTAGCATCGTCGGCTGTGGTGAGCACCTGTTGCTGAGCGTTGCCAATCCATTGTCGGATAAATTTGATTTTGGCATCCACCTCGTTCTGTGGCAACGTGATAATGTTTTCGGTGTTGATAGGGTGGAGGCTGGGAAACTGTTCCACAAGCACATCATCAACCGAATCTGATGTTAAGGCTATCTCGGAGAGCATTTCGTTGAATGCTCCTGGCGACATATCCTTAATGGGGCAACGCTGCATCAGCGAGATGATATTGTCGTAGACGGCGAATTTGCAGTATGCAAAATTGGTGTTCTGCGTGAGGAGCGAGCGCATCAGCGCCACGTCTAAGGTGTCGAAAGTTGCAATGTCGGCCCAGGTGAACACCTCTCCGGCGGTGATTGCGCCTTTCACAATCTTGGAGCCTTGTATAATGTCGAAGTGGAGCATCTGCGTGTCTTCGTTGAAGACTATTTCCACAGCGGGACCACCCTGCATACGCATATATTCAAAAAACGAAACATACGCGCCAAGAAAGTCACCCTCTTTGTAAAGTTTGTCGGCGGCGTTGCGTACTGCCGCCATCTCGTCGGTCTCCTCTGGCTCGGCAAAACGTCCGAACTTTATTTCTGGGCGGCGGCGGGTGTGCGGCTTGTCAGACACGCGGTCGAATATGTATGAAAGAAAACTCATTTTTTGTTGTCTTTGGTTTGTTTTTTTACTGAATATCCAAATCGGCCTATCATTTCGCCGGTTTTGTAATAAAATCCGTGGCTGTAAACGGCAAGCCCTGCTTTGTAGAGTTTCAACGCGCCTGTCTTGGGGTCGATAAGATTGTCGTCAACGTCTACGGTGTCTACTTTGGCTATGAACATATCGTGGCTGCCGAGTTCAATCACTTGTGTTACTGTACATTCGATATTTACTGGCGACTGTGCTATAATAGGGCAGTCGCTTGTGTTGGCTTTGAGCGGAGTGAGGCCTGTTTCGGCAAACTTGTTGACATCTCTGCCCGATTTTACACCGCACCAGTCGGTAACTTTAACGAGACGGTCGGTAACAAGGTTTACCACAAACTTGCCTGTATCTTTGATAAGAGAGTGCGAAAAGCGCTCTTTGCGCACCGAAATGCTCAGCATAGCAGGGTCGCTGCAAATAGTGCCTGCCCACGCCACAGTAATTATGTTCATTTTGTCGGGGAAAGTACCGCAACTCACCATTACCACAGGTACTGGGTTGAGCATTGTGCCAGGCTTCCAAATTTGTTTTCCGTTCATCTTTTTCCTTTTTTATTTTTTACGAAGGTATAAAAAAAAAGGTGTAGTTGTATGCAAAAAAAGGAAAAAATTGTAACTTTGACAAATGAAGGAGCGGATGGGTGTGATAATATGTTTTAAAGATGAAAAATACAAACGATAAAACTAAGGGGAAAGAATAATCTTAAACGATAAAGGTGTAACAATTAAAAAGAATTGAATAAATGAACTATTTTAAAAATAAACTTTTTTGTATTTATTATTGTATAATGATTATACTTTTTATACTTAATTATTTTAAATTTTTTCTTATTACTATTCCTATTTTAGTGTTAGTGGGGTTATATTTATATTTAACCCCCAAAAAAATACGTGATGAAATGGTGTGTAGTCGATTTACAATGAAATATTTAAAAACTATACTTTTATGTATTTATTTTTGCTCAATAATTATTATTTTTATTATTAATTATTTTGATTATTGTACTGGTTATCTTTTTACCTTCCCTGTTTTAGCGTTGCTTGGGTTATCTTTATTATTAATTCCTCAAAATAATCGTGATGAAATGGAGTCTGATGGTATGATGATGGAAACTTTTTGTATAATGATACCTATGGTGATGTTAATTATTGATATGCTAATTTGTTCGAAACTTGATATGATGTATTTAAATGATGGCCCATCGATTGTGAAAAAATGTAAAGTAACAAAAGTTTATAAACAACATAGTAATCATTTAATTACTTGGAAAACAGATTTTGTTGCAATGATTAACAATGACACAATTAAAAAAGGAACGATTACTTTTCAAAGTAAAAAAGTGGGGAATACTATTTTATGTTATTGGAATATTGATTGTCCATCAAATTATGATATTGAATATTATATGGTAAAAAATTATACAGATTTTGAATTAATTAATGATTTCGCATTCCTTGAAAAAGAGAAATTGTATTCTTATCACGACTACTCTCTTAAAAAGCCAGATTTAGTTTATTATAACGTTGGATTTAACATTTTACAAAAAGCGCATTCCAAAATAATAAACGACTCCACCGCCTACTTATATTTTACTCAAATAGACAACACAGAGAAAGTTTTGAGTTTTAATATAAATAATTACGAAGAAGTTCCCGATACTTTTTTAGTTTTTAAAAATATCAACGAAAAATTTGACGACAATTGGCACGTCTGCGCTCCCGAGGTCAATACACCTGAGAACCGCGCCAAAATCTCTGACTATGGCTACATATTCCATTACGACGTATACAGCAAACAAGAAATAGAATCTCAATGCCCCCGAATCAGAGACTACGTGGAGCAATATAAAAAACGACATATTAAACGTCACACCGTTTCTTCCTCAGCCTCGTAACTTTCGATGTTTCTATCCTTTGACGAAAATTTGATGGCGAGTTTCACGATGCGTTTGTTGGTATCGAGGACGGCGGACACGTAGTCTCGGTCGTCGATTTGGTCAAGGGCGGAATCTGTGCTGCGGTCGTATTTGAGTTCGATTACGTAAATGGTTTTGGGCATTCTGAGAATCAAATCCGACTTGCCAAGCGCGGTCTCTTGATTGGCTGAAATGTCGGCACTAAAAGAAGTTAACACTGTATACAGAATTGAATGATAGTGTTTTTCGTTCATATTATTGAGCGAGAACGGAAACCTGCGGAAAAACTTTTTCAGTGCTTCAATGAATTTTTCCAAATCGTCGTTGACATAGAAATCAAAATAGGCATTGCGCAGGGGCATAGTATCGTTCACTTTGAAATAATTTCTGAACAACGAATCAGCCAAAGCCGCCCTCACTTCGTCGTTAGGGTAACCTAACTTAAATACCATTGTTGGAGTAATACCATAAATTACTGATTTGTAATCTTTTATAGTTAAGTATCCCGACTGAAACAAAAATGGCACAAGGTCGGTAACCTTTTCCACAGGCTGGTTGAATCGCGACGCACTACATTCCACGCCCTCGTAATCTTCCATTTGGATGTTGAACTTGCTAATGAGTTTCAGCAATGCCGTCGGCGTTCCTGAATTAAACCAAAAATCACCGAACACTTTCTCGTTTAACGCCTTGATAACAGAAAACGGATTAAACACGTCCTGCCTTTTGTGCGAAAAGTGATAGCCATCGTATTTTGCTTTGAAATACCGCACTGTTTCGTCGAATGTATAACCGTTAGCGTCGGCAAAATCCTGTATGCCTTCTTTTAATTGCGACAAAAATTCGTTTAACGAAATACCACAGACTGTCTCAAAATCAGCCATTAACGAAATATCCTGCAAATTGTTAAGCGTTGAAAATATCGACATCTGAGAAAACTTTGTGATGCCAGTGATAAATACAAAGCGGATATATTTTCCGAGGTCTTTTAATGGTGAAAAAAACTTGTTTTGTATGGCACGGATTCTTTCTTGTAGTTCATCATTGTTTATAGTGTCGAGCATAGCGGCGTCATACTCGTCGATGATGACAACCACATTTTTTCCTGTTTTTTGGGCGATATTTTTGATAAGTTCTTCGAACCTTACGCCACAATCATCGTCAGCCTTGTCAAGATCGAACTTTTTTTCGTATGTCAAAAGCATTTTGTCAATAATTGAATTGATGCTTTTTTCAGTAACGTCCTTCGCACTCGCAAACGAAAGGTTTATCACAGGATATTTTGTCCACTCCTTTTCCAAAGAGTCAATCATCAACCCCTTAAACAAATCCTTATTGCCATTGAAATACTCATCCAACGTGCTGCACAGCAACGACTTGCCAAAACGCCGTGGTCTTGATAAGAATACATAGCGATAGTCGTGTGTCATTTTATAGACCAAGTCTGTCTTATCCACATAGACATAATTTCCTTCTCTAATTGTACTAAACGTCTGCGTATCAACAGGGTATCTGCGGGTCTCCATAGTTTTACGATATTAAGTTACAAATACAAAGGTATATATTATTTTGAAGATTATCAAATGTCAGAAAAAATAATAATCTTAGCGGTTGAATTTTATTATTCATCATTGCAGATTATTTATATATTTGTGGACAAAAAAATAATTCACTTTTAAACATCACAATTAATGAATAAAAAATCACTAATGGCCATTCCGTTGCTGTCGCTATTGTGCACAACGGCTGAGGCTCAATCTCTTAAACTTAATGATTTAGAGTATTTTGAACAAACCGGCGTTAATGTCTTGGTGTACAGCAATATGTACCAAGGCATCTTTTGCGACGAAAAAGAGGCGGGTATCGAAATTGTTCAGCGTGGCGAGCGTATTGCCACAGGCGGCGGTATCCGTTTGATGAATACGCCCGAACAGTGGGATATCTATGCCGAGATGAAATCGCGTCAGGTGGTGGGCAACGGTATCGAGGTGAAATTGGCTTATGCCGACTACGATTTAACCCACACCATCACCGTAACTCCCAAAGACAAAGGTGTTTCTATTGCCGTTTCGTTAGACAAGCCCGTTCCCAAGGAGTTGGAAGGCAAGGCGGGATTCAACTTGGAATTTTTCCCTGCCTCGTTTTTTGGCAAGACCTATCTTGTTGACGGACAGTCTGAAATTCTTCCCCGTCACCCTGCCGGCGACACCTATATGCGTCCCGTTAGCGAAAAAATTCCTCAGTTTTACGGACTTACCACTTTCGACGACCGTGGACTTAATGAGTTTATCGTTCCCAAACCGATGTCCACAGGTCATACGCTTGTGCTTGCTCCCGAAGACGACAATCTTAGAGTTTTGATTAAATCCGATACCGAAATCAACCTTTTCGACGGTAGAAACCTTTCGCAAAACGGCACTTTTGTGGTTCGTTCGTTCCTTCCCTCGGGCAAGAGCGGCAAGGTGCTCGAATGGTATGTAGAGCCGTACAGCGACCCCAAGTGGATTCGCAAGCCTAACGTAGGATTTTCGCAGATTGGCTACACCCCCGCGCAGAAAAAGATTGCCGTTGTGGAACTCGACAAAAACGACCCCGTGGCTGCCACTGCAAAGGTTTGGCGTTTTGAAGCCGACGGAAGCCGCACTTTGGCGCTCGAACCCAAGGTGAAGGAGTGGGGCAAGTTCAACCACCGTTACAACTATGCGCAGATTGATTTTTCGGAGGTTAAAGAGCCGGGTTCTTATTGCATAGAGTATAAAGGCGTGATTACCAACGCGTTCCCCATTAACAAAACAGTGTACGACGGCAAATGGCACACCACTATGGACGTTTGGCTGCCTGTGCAGATGGACCATATGGAGGTGAACGAGGCTTACCGCATTTGGCACGGACGCTCTAATATGGACGACGCTCTGCAAGCACCCACCAACTATGAGCAGCACGACGGTTACCGCCAAGGTGCCGAAACTTTTACCAAATACAAACCGTGGGAGCATATTCCCGGACTGTCGGTAGGTGCGTGGTACGATGCCGGAGACTTTGATATTCAGGCTGGTACTGTTGTGGGAATGACCTCCGACCTTGCTCAATTGTGGGAGATGTGCCGCCCCGAACGCGATGAGACTTTTATCGACCAAAAAACGCAATTTGTTGATATTCACCGTCCCGATGGCGTTCCCGACGTTATCCAACAGATAGAACACGGCGCGTTGAACATTATCGCCCAAGTAGAAAACATCGGATTTGTGGCTCAGGGCATTGTTCAGGTTAATATGCACCAGTATCACCACGTTGGCGACGGCGTTACTCAGACCGATGGAAAGGTTTATAATTCTGATTTAAAGATGTTTGAGGTAAAGGGCGACTACTCAGGCACTCGCGACGACCGTGTGGCTTTCACCGGCAATTTCTCTCCTATGGGAACAATGTCGTCGGTGGCAGCACTCGCAGCCGCAGCACGCACCCTCAAACCTTACAAACCCGAAACCGCCGAGCACTGCCTCCGCACAGCCCTCTACCTTTGGGATAAATATTCGAGCGAAGAAAATTTCCAAAACTCCAACCGTCGCGGTGGATGGGGCGGATTTGGCACTATGGGCGGCGACCCTCGCACTAATGCCGCTGTGGAACTTTGGCGTACCACGGGCGAGAAAAAATACAAGGATTTCTTTATGCCCAAGTTGTTGGAAACTCTCAAACCTATGGAAATGAATCCAAATCAGCGTTCGTGGGCGTATATGATGGAAGGCGCGTCAAAAAACGGCAAATACATCAACCTTTCGATGGCGTTGTCGCTCTACGAGTATATGGACAAGGATTTTCAGAAAAAAGTGCGCGACGTATTGCCCGTTTACCTTGAAACTCTCGACTATGTTCACAACAATCCCTACCAAGTGCCTATTTCGGGACGCGGATGGGGCGGCAACGAGATGGTGGTGTTCAACGCTCTTAATTACTACCGTGTTTGGCGACTTTTCCCCGACAAGGTTGACCCAGAGCGTATTCTAAACGGTTTGAACTATCTTTACGGATGTCACCCGATTTCTAACGTTTCGTTTGTAATGGCTGTGGGCGTTAACACCAAAAAGGTATCTTACGGCAACAACCGCGCCGACTATACTTTTATCCCCGGCGGCATTGCTCCCGGATTGATGATGTTTGCTCCCGACTTGCTCGAACACAAAGACGACTATCCATTCCTTTGGGGCGAAAACGAATGCTGCACACGTCAGGTTCCCTCTTACGTAATGCTCTCAATCGCCTGCGAACAGGTAGCCAAAATGATGAACAAATAATCTTAAATGATTGTCGACACGGCTTCGGCGGCTTTTTCGCCGTCCATAGCCGACGACACGATACCTCCTGCGTAGCCAGCCCCTTCGCCGCAAGGAAAGAGGTTGGCAACGTTTGGACAACAAAGCCTCTCGGTGTCGCGTACAATGCGCACCGGCGATGATGTGCGGGTTTCTGACGAAAGCACAAGTGCCTCTTCGGTCAGGAATCCGCGCATTTTGTTGTCAAACTGCTTGAATCCGTCGCGCAGACGTTTGCTTATGAAGTCGGGCATCCAGAAATGCACAGGCGAATTGATTACTCCCGGCACATACGACGTTTCGGGCAACGATGTTGATATTCTGCCTTTTACAAAGTCGGTGAGCCTCTGCGCCGGCACTCGCTGACTACATCCGCCGTTGAGATATGTCATACTCTCCAACTGCTTTTGAAACTCAAACCCAGCCATAGGATTGCCGCTGTTGATGTCAGGGATGTCCTCGGTGCGGATTTCCACCACAATAGCCGCGTTCGACCAGTAGTTGCAACGTGCAGCCGCACTCATTCCGTTGATGCAGGTGTATCCTTGCAGGGTGGAGGAGGGGACAACCTGTCCGCCCGGACACATACAAAACGAGTATACGCCACGGCCGTCGGACTGCGCTGCCACATTGTATGCCGCCGCCGGAAGATATGTGGTGTCGGCTTTTTTGTAACGGATTTCGTCGATAATGTCGCGGGGATGCTCCACTCGCACGCCCATTGCAAACCCTTTGGCTTCGAGCGCAATGCCGAGATTCTTCAACATTGTGTACACGTCTTCGGCGCTGTGTCCTGTGGCAAGTATGAGCGATTGTGCCGCAATCTCCTCGTTGTTGTTGATTGTTACCGACTTAACTCTGCCGTCGGAAATATTTATGCCTGTGAGTTTTGATTGAAACCTCACCTCGCCGCCGCACCGCAAGATGGTCTCGCGCATATTGGCAACGATTCGGGGCAGACGGTCGGAGCCTATGTGGGGACGCGATTCGTAAAGAATGTCCTCTGCCGCGCCGTGAATGTGAAAAATTTCCAAAATTCTTGATATGTCGCCCCTTTTGTTAGACCGTGTGTAGAGTTTTCCGTCGGAAAATGTGCCTGCACCGCCCTCGCCGTAGCAATAGTTGGAGTCTTCGTTGAGTATCTGCTTGGTGCTCAACAGTGCGATGTCGCGGCGACGGTCGTGCACGTTTTTGCCACGCTCTACAACTATGGGCTTGATACCTAACTCAATGAGCCTCAGCGCAGCAAACAATCCCGCAGGACCGCTGCCCACCACCACGCACGAGCGGTCGCCCTTTACGGGATTGTATTTGTAGCGGGCACTGATATCGTCGGGTTTTTCGTCGTGGGTATAAAGCGCAACGGTAAGGTTGACGGTGATTTCGCGTCCACGGGCGTCGATAGATTTGTGCGTGATGCGGTGATCTGCAATATCTTGCGGCGCAATGCCTGCCTTTTTGCAAGCCAGCGGCAGATATAATTGGCTGTCGTG
>JAGCVU010000218.1 GCA_017962175.1 Bacteroidales bacterium
TAAACTAATAGAAAAATCTTTTTGGCGTTGTTCGACTTGAACATTGCACGCAGAAAGTTGACATACTCGTCTTGTACGTCTTGATCCACATCTCGCACGAGCATATCCCACTCGTCGATGATGAGGATAAAGCGGTCGCCGGTCCTTTGGTTGATTTCTTCAAGCGCATTGCTGAGGCTCTCCTTTTCTTCCAAAAAGTCATACGACTCTTTCAAATCTTTAACGAATCGTCTTTGTGCAACTTTGAGTATCTCATTTTTTGGAATGTCGGCAAACCTGTTCCAATCTATAAATATAGTTGGATATTTGTTGAGGTGAGTGTTATAGTCGGGACTCTTGGTGATTTCCAAGCCGTCGAAGAGTTTTGTGGAATCACACGAGCGGTCGTAGTAGGCATACGCCATCTGCGCCGCAACCGATTTGCCAAACCTGCGCGGGCGTGATATGCAAATAAAGCGGTTGTCGGTGTCCATATTTTTGTTGAGTATGTTCAACAGACCCGATTTGTCAATGAAGTTGCTGTTCTTGACGCTCCTGAAATCGCTGTTGCCGTAATCTATAAACTGACTCATAGTGATTGTATTTTCCGCAAATATAGCGATTAAATTGGATATTACCAAAAAAACACGAATGGCTCAATTATATAAAAAAAATTTGCACACCATTTATTTGGTATGCAAATTTAATAAAAAATGCGTATAAATCTATATGAAAGTATGTTCGTTATTTGAAACGGAGGTTGCCGGATTCGATGTTCACGTCTTCGTATTGGGTGATAACGGTGTTTGAGTTGCCTATGTCGATGCCCACTGCGGTGTTGATGTCGCCGCCGTTTACGTGTGCAGAGTGCAGACAGTAGCCTACCGATGTGAGTGTCAATGGGTTGGGAACTACTTCGATGTTGAGGATGCCTTCAAATTCTTTGTAGAAGTTTTCTACCAATTCCATATAGAGCGCGCCGCCACCAGTGATGTACATCTGCGAAGCCTTGGTAAAGTCGGCGTCGGTAAACACACGGCGAAGGTTTGGCGAAATCACATCGCGGTAATACATATTGAGCACGTTGCGGCGGATGTCGAGAATGTCGATTTTTTTGCGGTCGAGCATTATGAAGTTGTTCATAAACGCCTGCTCAATCTGTTTCATATTTTTGAGACCGAGGTTGTATTGCAAGCCGAGTTCTTTGGTAAAGAGGTCGATGGCGTATTGCAAGCCCTGAATGCTGATTGCAGTACGCTGAACAATACCGTTTTCGGTGCTGAGTACGGCTTCGCAAGTGCCAAATCCGAGACTTATTACAAAGAAATTGCCTGTGGCTTTGATGTCGCCCTGACGGAGAGCCACAATGTTGCCCATCATTTCGGGGAGAATTTCTACCGAAACCACGTCTACATTCATCTCTGTGCGGCCTTTGCTTGTAAACGACGACATATCAAACTCTATGCGGTGGGTTTTGCGGAGAAGTTCGGCAGCCGGTGTTTTGTTTACCTGATAGGTGCTGAACGGAAATCCTGTTGTTACCACCAACGGACGGTTGTTTTTGTAGGCGGCAAGCAAAAGGGCTGTTTTGAAAAGGATTTGGTAGTCGATTTCGGTGGGAGCGGCGTTGATGGTGCGGTGCGGCGACTGTCCTTCCGACAATGCAAGGTTGCCTACGATATATGGAATATCGTCGATGTATAGCCTCAGACCGTTGATGAGGTCGTTTGAGACCAAGGCAAGGTTCGAGTTGTTGTGCTCGAATACGCTCGGTATGCTGTAACTGTTTCTCATTGCTATGTAGTTTTTAAAATTTTCTCGACAAAATTAACTCTGTATGTATTTTTGTAATCTTTTGTTTATTTATTTTCAAATATCATACCAAATTTGCCTTTGCTACATCGTTTTCGATTGAGGTGATTTTAGCGTTGTAAAAACAGTTGGTGGTGGCGGTTTCTGATTTTATTTTTATGCGCACATAGTTTTCGCCGTAGCCGTAGATATAGCCGTCGTTTTCAAGTGTTTCGGTGAGTATGCGTTGTGTTGTGCCTTGCATTTTGGCTAAATAATTTTGCGTAAGGCGGTCGGCAAGTTGGCGCAATTGTTTCGATCGTGCGTTCTTAACTTTCTCATCCACTTGGTTTTCCATTGTGTCGGCTTTGGTGCCGCTGCGTCGCGAATATTTAAATACGTGGATATGACCAAATCCGATACGCTCAGCCGCATCTAAGGTTTGAAGAAAATCTTCGTCGGTTTCGCCGGGTAAACCCACAATAATATCCGTTGTAATGTTAAAATTAGGGATAATGCTTCTAAATTTGTCGGCTATTGCAAAAAAATCTTCTCTTGTATAATGACGGTGCATACGTTTGAGAACGTCGTTGCTGCCGCTTTGCAAACATAGGTGTATGTGCGGCGCAAGTTTCGGATTTTTAAACAGTTGGATAAAACTATCCGAAAAATCGTCGGGCTCAATCGACGCTATACGCAAACGGAAGTCTTTGTCAATCAGTAAAATGCGTTTAATCAAATCTTCAAATCCGATACCTTTATAATTATACTTAGAAATATTAACGCCGGTGAGCACAATCTCTTTAAAACCGTAATCAAGTTCGGTGGTGATGTTTGCGATAATATCCTCAGCGGGACGCGACACAGCCCTTCCGCGCACGTAAGGCACTATGCAATACGAACAAAAATTGTTGCAGCCATCTTGAATTTTTACAATAGAGCGTGTGTGGAATGTCTCTTTGGCGGGTTCAAAGCCAAACACATCGCCCTCAAAACTCTCCACAGCCGAAAATTCGCCGCCGAGATGCGCCTCCACAATGTCGAAAATGCGGTTTTTGTGTTTGTTGTCTACCACAATAACGTTGGGATTGTTGACGAGATATTTTTTTGCGTATTGCTCTGCCATACAGCCTGTTACTATCACGAGCGAACCTTTGCGGATGGCGCGGTTGATATATTCGCGGCTCTTTTTGTCGGATTGGTTGGTGATGGTGCAGGTGTTGATAACGCAAATTTCGGCGTTGGAATTTTCAAAATCGCCGTCGGTAACAAAGCCCTTTTCGCGAAACTTTGAAGCCAAAGCGTCGGTTTCGTAAAGGTTTAAACGGCATCCAAGGGTTTTAAATGATATTTTGTTCATAATGAGTTTTCAACTGCGCAAAGATATGGATTTTTCGGATTTCCGCAAAATATCA
>JAGCVU010000219.1 GCA_017962175.1 Bacteroidales bacterium
GTGTCACAAAAGTTAATTATATTTGTTACATCAAAACAAGTTAAAATTGTAACCATTATGGAAGAAGAAGACAAAGACGTAGAACGTATACTCGAAATTATAAAAAGTGAACAACTCAACGCGTCGGCATTTGCCGAAAAAATCGGTGTTCAAAAATCGAGCGTCAGCCACGTAATCTCAGGAAGAAACAAACCGAGCAAGGAGTTTATGGTAAAAATCTTGCGCACGTTTCCCGAGATTAGTAGCGATTGGCTTTTTCTTGGTTTGGGCGATATGTACCGAGTACCAAAACAGCCGGCACAAGAGCAACCCGCCGCTGATTTGCTGTCGGCACAAATGTCGGCTCCCCAACCTTCGGCTCAGCCGCAACCATCTGCACATCAGTTACAAACGTCGCCGGGTCAGACCTTGCAGACCACTCTCCTATTTTCGGATACCAATGCCGAACCCGTGGTGAGTCCCGAACCTGCAAAGCCTCAACTCGTGGCAGTGGAAACTCCAAAACCGCAACAACCAAAAACTCAGAAAGTTGCACAAGCGGAACCTCAGGTAAAAACCCAACCGTCAGAAAATAAGGAGATTAAACAAAGTGCAACCAAGCCCGAACCTGTTGACCAACCTGCACCCGCCCAACCCAAAGTGCAGACACAACAACCTGAACCGGTTAACATTATGAAGACCGATCCCGAAAAGATTATAGTTTTCTATTCAAACAAAACTTTCACTTTGTACTCTCCTTCGGGCGAATAGTCAGTTTTGTAAAAAGCGTATTTTTACAAAATCCACCCGAGGGTTACAATCAAAAATCGTGTTGCTCCATTTGGCAAAAACGGAGCACGTGGTTTCACATTCCTGAAAAATTCGAAAAATAAAGATTTCACTTTTTTTAATTTTTGGCTCGTTACCGATAATCCAAATCTATAACTGCACTGAATTTCAGAGAAATATGGATAAACAGTTGTAATTCTTTTGTAATCATCTAATTATCAATCACTTACAAAGCACATTATTGAGCATCAGCCCCTTGCCTACCGTTGATACTCTAAAATGACGTTTTTGAGAGCAGTTTTTAATCCATAGGTAAATTATTGATATTCAGTGGTTTATATTTAGTAAATTAAAACAATATCTCCATTAGAATTAATTATATGAAATGCCGCTTAACACCACATCACGCAAAACAAGGATTTTGAGTTGAGCATTATTCTGTAAGAGCAAGTTTTTTGAAAAGTTTTGCGAAATCTGAAAGCGAAAAACCGACGATTTTGCGGGTGTTCATCCCCCATTTATGACAATCCGATGACAAAAACGCTATGACATTTTGTCATATCATTTTTTCTGAAATTTTTATCCAACAGCAAAACCATTGCGCAAATTTTCTATCTTTGCAAAAAATTAAAAGCAATGTACAAACACATAATTAGACCGATACTTTTTAAATTCAATCCCGAAACCATACACGGATTTACTTTCGGGTGTTTGAAATTTTTTCAGAAAATCAGAATTTTCAATCCCTTGATTCGCGCATTGTACCAAAAAAAGGACAAAAAATTTGAGCGCGAAGTGTTCGGAATCAAGTTTCCAAACCCCATAGGACTTGCCGCTGGTCTCGACAAAGACGCGGAAGCCATTGATATATTGGGATTTATGGGTTTAGGATTTATCGAAGTGGGCACTGTTACCCCTGTGGCTCAGCCCGGAAACCCCAAGCCGAGACTATTCAGACTTATTCGTAATCAAGGACTTATCAATAGAATGGGTTTCAACAACAACGGTGTTGAAAAAATGGTAAAAAAGATTAAACAAAAATACAGTAAAGTTATCATAGGTGGTAATATAGGTAAGAATAAAGTAACGCCTAATGAACTTGCTGTAAATGATTATTTGAAAGATTTAAACGCCTTGCACGATTATGTCGATTATATAGCAATAAATATAAGTTCGCCTAACACTCCCAACCTCCGCGAACTGCAAAACAAAGAACCATTGACAAAACTTTTGTCGGCTCTCACCGAGGAAAATAAAAAATACGTTGTGCAAAAACCCATTCTCCTAAAAATTGCTCCCGACCTTACCGACGGACAGTTAGACGACATTGTGGAGATTGTTCGCGCCACAGGTATCAGCGGAATTATTGCCACCAACACCACCATCGAACGCAGCGGCATCGATTACACCGAAGAAGAAATTAAGGCTTTTGGCAACGGCGGAATGAGCGGCAAACCAGTAAAAAAACACAGCACCGAAGTGATTCGTTACCTCAGCAAAAAGACTAATGGTGAAATTCCTATTATTGGCGTAGGAGGCATTTTCGACGCCGACGACGTGCGCGAAAAACTCGAAGCGGGCGCGTGCCTTGTGGAACTGTTCACAAGTTTTATCTACAACGGTCCGGCGTGTGTAAAACGGATTCTCAAAAAACTGTAATGTACAGAGAATACGCCTCTTACATAAAAGAAAAATTCGGCACGCGGGTGCAGAAGATTGCTCTGAATCCGGGTCTCGGCTGCCCAAACCGCGACGGAACTATCGGCACAGGTGGGTGTACATATTGCAACAATCTGACATTCAGTCCTTTTTACGGACAGGCCTCAAAACCGATAGCCCAACAGATGGACGAGGGCATTGCTTTTTTTGCCAAAAAGTACAAATGCCAAAAGTATATCGCTTATTTTCAGTCGTATACAAACACATATGCCGATACCGCAAAGTTGAAAACCTTGTACGATTCGGCATTGCAACGCGACGACGTGGTGGGGCTGACAGTTGCCACCCGTCCCGACTGCGTTGACAATCAAACACTTGAACTTTTGGCGCATTACTCCCAAAAGTATTACACCGTGTTGGAAATCGGCGTGGAGAGTTGCTACGACGCCACATTGCGGATGATAAACCGCGGACACACGTTTGCCTAAGTGGAAGACGCCATAAACCGCGCCGCCGGATTCGGCATCGACGTGTGCGCCCACCTGATAATGTACCTTCCCGACGAA
>JAGCVU010000220.1 GCA_017962175.1 Bacteroidales bacterium
AATGTTGTGTTTTATTTCTGTTCTTTCTCTTTTACTTTTTTGATGCTTCCATCGGCAAAAACAGTTCCGTGAATATTGAGCGGAATGGCGCAACTCTGCGTTACGTTGCTCTTGTTGAGTTCGCGGTCGTAAACAAAAAACTCGTAACGGATAGTGTCGTAATTGACCGACGCAAGCGGAATATCTATTGCCACCTTGATTTCGGCTTTGAGATATTTATTTTGACCCACGGGCTCGTTGTATGGAATACGATATTTGAGATTTTCGTTGATTTCGGTAAGAGGAGCGTATTCACCATCCTGATTTTTAGCGCTTACCGAGAGGAAAAGATTGTGATAGTATTCGCTTTCGGGCGAAAATTTGTCGGTGGTATCACCTTTGTTTAATCCGAGATTGCCGTCGCCGTCTATCACATTGAAATAGAGCAACTGATGCTTAACTTCGTTTTTAAGTTTGTCGAGAGTGTCGGCAAGATATACCTTGGTAAACTCCACTTCGGGAATCTCGCTGTAAGATTCTACCTTTTCGCACGACATCCATATCATAGATGCTGAAACAATGGCGGCAACTGTAATTAACTTCTTCATAACTCTATTTTTTACGGAAGAAAACTTTGATAGGCACACCGCAGAAGTCGAAATCCTTGCGCAAACGGTTTTCGATGTAACGTTTGTAGGGGTCGCGGATATACTGCGGAAGGTTGCAGAAAAGTGCAAACGTGGGGTAATATGTGGGCAACTGTGTGGCGTATTTCACCTTGATAAACTTTCCCTTCCAAGACGGCGGAGGAGTCTCCTCCACATATTGCTGAATGCACTTATTGAGTTGCGATGTTGAAATCTTGCGTGTGCGGTTTTCGTAAACTCTCACCGCCGACTCCATTGCTTTGAGCACACGCTGCTTGGTAACAGTAGAGGTAAAAATCACTGGAATATCGTCGAAAGGTTCGAGACCTTTTTTAACGTACTCCTCGTATTTTTTAGTGCTGTTGTCGTCGCTCTTGTCCACGAGGTCCCACTTGTTTACCACCACCACAAGACCCTTGTTGTTTTCCTTGATAAGGCGGAAAATATTCATATCCTGCGATTCAAGACCCTGTGTGGCGTCGAGCATAAGGATACATACATCGGCCTCCTCAATTGCGCGTACCGAACGGAGCACCGAGTAGAACTCGATATTTCCGAAACCTTTGATTTTTTGCGCAATCCGGCGGTGTCCACGAGAATAAAGTCGTGTCCGAATTTTTGGTAACGGGTATTGATGGGGTCGCGAGTGGTGCCTGCGATAGGGGTAACAATGTTGCGTTCTGTACCTGTGAGCGCATTGATAAACGACGATTTGCCCACATTAGGACGACCAACAATGGCAATCTTTGGAATTCCAGCCTCATCATCCACCTTGTCGGATGTAAAAGTAGCCACCACAGCGTCTAACAAATCGCCTGTGCCGCTGCCGCTTGCCGAAGAAATAGTGTATATATCGCCAAGGCCAAGACTGTAAAACGCCTGAGCCTCAATCATCAACGAGGGATTGTCGGTTTTGTTAACAGTAAGAAACACCGGTTTGTCGGCACGGCGGAGAATGTCGGTAATCACCTCGTCGCCAGCAGTAACGCCCAAGTTGGCATCCACCATAAAAATAATGGCGTCGGCCTCCTCAATAGCGAAATGCACCTGTTTTTGTATTTCGTTCTCAAAGATATCATCAGAATTGTTGACGTATCCGCCTGTATCGATAACAGAAAATTCCTTACCGTTCCAATCGCTCTTACCATAATGACGGTCGCGAGTAACGCCTGCGGTTTCGTGCACAATGGCGTCGCGAGATTGTGTAAGGCGGTTGAAAAATGTTGATTTGCCTACGTTTGGGCATCCTACTATGGCTACAATGTTGCTCATTTTCTTTTAGTTTAATTAATGCTTTTGTCGCAAAAGGATTAGTAATTCGGTTGCAAATGTAGTCTTTTATTGTTAAATGTCAAAACTATAAATGCTTTAATTATTCGGCTTTTGTGTTAAGAAACTCGTCAACAAGTTTCACTGCTTTTTCTAAGTCGGCAGATTCCACTTTGAGTTCCATAAACGGGTCAAAATCGCGCTTGTTCCACTCCACGCCCGCCGAGGCGTTGCGGTTTTCGGCAAAACTCTTTATGCCATTCTGTGCCAAGTGATTTTTTACCATTTTTACGTCAATAGCCTGACCTGTAAATACTTTGTAATACTGCTTTTCCATTGTGTGTTTGTTTTGAGGGTACAAAGATATAAATATTTACAATACTGTAAAACTTACACGTCGCCCAAGACCGTTGAAAATTTTAAAAAGTGTAGATAACTGTATATCGGTATGTCCGTTTTCTACACGCGAAATATAACTTTTCTTAGTACCAATTTTTAAAGCAAGTTGTTCTTGGGTAAGACCTGCTTTTCTTCGTTCTTCTTTCAGCCTTTCACCTAAAATAAAGGCATCCACCCCCGCCTCAAATTCATCTCGCGACGGTGTGCCTATTTCGCCAAAATCCTCTGTAATATAATCCTCAATTGGTGTTAGATTAAGGCGTTTCATTTCTTCGCGTGTCATAGTTGGTTATTGTTTTTAGTTTCAAAATATTCTTTCATTATTCTTTCTGCCTTTTCTATCTCGGTTTTCGGTGTCTTTTGGGTCTTTTTTTGAAAAGCATTAAACAAAACAACTAATTTTCCACCGTCGAAACAGCAAAACAATCGGTAAATATTGCCTCCTTCCTCAACCCTAATTTCATAAAGACCTTTTGAACCTTCGATAGACTTAAAATAGATACTCGGAATTACCTCCAAAGTCATAATGTATAAAAATACAGCATAAAATTTATTAATAACTTGCTGTGATACAGTTGTTTTAAACTTTTTAAAATAATCTTTGTATGCTACAATAGTTCTAATATATTTTCTCTTAGGCATAACAACAATGTTTGGCGCAAAGATAACTAATTAGTTAATAAAATGCAACTTTTTTTACTTTGCCAAACACAGCACCGCCACGCCAGCCAGCACTCCGCAGAGTATCAGGCTTTTTTGCAGGATATTCTTTTCGTGAAAAAGCACTGCTCCGGCAAGGAACGAAATCACCACGTTGCTGCGGCGTATCAACGACACTATGCCAATCATTGCTTCGGGATGGCTCAATCCGTAAAAATATAGAAAATCTGCCACTGTGAGCAGCACTCCAACCAACGGTATCGAAATACGGAATTTAAACTTGTCGGTTTTGTCGCGATGCGGATACCAAATCACGGCTGCAAGTATGGCGGCTATCAAAAACTGATAAAACGAGAACCACGCCTGCATCTCCATTCTATCCATCTCAACGGTGCGCAAGAGATATTTATCGTAAAGGGCAGATGCCGCGCCTATTAATGTGCCGGCAATGAGCAAAAAGGCGAACTTATTGTGACTGAACGATATACCCTCTTTCCTACCCGACCGAGCGTAAAGGTAAAGACACGTAAGGATAATAGCCGCGCCCAACCATTGCCAAGCGTTGAGCCTTTCACCGAGTATCATCACAGCGCCGAGCAGTGTCCACGCAGGAGCCGACGAGCGCACAGGTCCAACAATAGAGATAGGCAAATGTTTCATAGCCCAAAAATTGCACAGCCACGAACTCTCCACAATAAATGCCTTTAAGATAAGGTACATTTGATTGTGTGCGTTGGTTTTAGGAGTCTCAAACATAGTGCCGGCAAACCATCCGAATCCGCACACCGAATCAATCAGGATGGGAGCAAACATCAGAAGCGACATTCCCGACGAAATCACCATCACCGCCAATACAGCATTCTCTTTAAGCGATGTTTTTTTGCAAACGTCGTACAGTCCGAGCACCACCGCCGACGCAATTACCAATGGAATCCACATTTTATCTGCAATTATTTTGGAGTGCAAAATAAGCGCAAAAGTGTGAATACATTGCTAATGATATGTTAAGTTAATGGATAAAAAAATGGCGGAACATAAGTCCCGCCATTTGTGCCATTAATTATTAATGTGTGAGCCTTATTGTCTCCTATTATTTAGCAAGAGATGAGTTCTTGGGTACAGCTACGTAGCCAGAGATAGAAACTGTTTTAGTAACTTTTGAGAACGACATCTTGGCAACGCCCTTGCATCCGTCGGATGTTTGGAAAGCGATTACCTGACCGCTTGAAAGTTGGTTAACGCCTACGCCTAATGAAGTCTGTATTTTGCCATTTGGATCAACAAAATAGTCAGAAGTTACAGTCATTTGGTCCAAAGTGTTAACATCGTAATAATCTTGAATGTCAACAAAACCAAGGTTCTGAATCTTTGTAGACTTATGGCTACTGAACGAAACTCCGTTAGCATCGTAACAAAAACTCAGTTCTTTAGCATTGGGTGAACAAACAAATGTACCATACTGTCCCTGTGTGCCTACGCAGAAATCGGCAGCAGAACTATTCGCCGGAACAGCCTGGCGTGTAGAAGCACAGAATGCAGAAGCAGTGCTTGCTTTTGTTGAATTATAGTTCAGTGTTTCGTTAAACGAATACATCTGATAGTTACTATTCTCATCGCCATTGTTCTGAGGGTCTACCGGACCTACAAGCGAATCTTCGTCATCGATACACGACGTAAAGCTTGTGGTAATCATCAACGATGACGAAATCATCAAAGCCATCGAAAGGAAAACACTAATCTTTTTCATTGTCTTATAAGTTTTAGTTGTTGGTTAAATTAATATGTTACTCTTTGGGGAAAAGAGCATAGCCTTTAACGTGTACAGACTTCTTGCTCTGATCAAGTTCAATAGCTTTGGCAACGATTTTTTTACCGTTAACGTCAATAGCAATAACCTGTCCCTTCTGGATTTTAGCCAAGAGCTGGTATGCTTTCAAACAAAGAGTCGGGTCGTTGGGGTCAACTTCGTTTTCTACCACGAGTTTTTTCATAGCCTCAATTGTGCCAAAATCATCGATGTTGGTAGTAGAGAGGATCTGTGCTTTGGCGTCAACAGATTTACCATTGTAATCAATGTTGTCTTTAATCGAGCCAGGATTAACATTGGCATTCTCTTCGCTGTAAACCAATGTTTCATCGTATTCGTAGAGGTTGTAGAATTCGTCAGATTCTAAAGCATGGTCAGAAAGCCATTCGTCAACCTTTTCGTCGATTTTTACATCGTCTTCATCGTCTTCGCAAGAAGCTGAAAGAAATGTAGAAGAGAGCATTACAGATGCTGCAAGGAATAATGTGAGTTTTTTCATTTTTTTAAGTATTTTACAGTTAATGATTATTATTATTTTTTCAAATAGTCAAACGCACTTGCGCGTCATATTGTTGCAATAATAGTTGAAATTTAAGATCAATAATGAAAAAAAATAACTACTATTTTTTGTTGCTAACGATTACTTTGCCAAATAGCCTCTATCTGAGGTATTATTAATCGTTGCCCATCGTTTACAATATTATATTTGCAGTGTTCCAAGGTCTGACTGTCGGACATTTGGGCGGATATGCGGCGGCGGACCTCTTCGGCAGAGACACCGTTGCGCTGCATTACTCGCTTAATACGAACATCTTCGGGCGCTGAAACTAATACATTAAAATCGGTAAAACGATAAAATCCGCACTGAACCAATATCGCACTTTCCATTATAATATAAGGTGCCACCGAATGTTTATGAACAAAATTGTCAAACGCCTCTTTTACAAGCGGATGGACAATAGAATTGAGTGTTTGCAGTTTTTCTGGGTCGGCAAATACGATAGATGCCAATGCCTTACGGTCGAGTATTCCGTTTTTGTAGATTTCAGTTCCAAAAACATCGCTAATACGCTTAATAGCAACGGGATGAGTGGCAGTAATTACGTTTGCTTCGGTATCGGCAATAAACAGTTTTGCACCACAAATCTCAAAAACTTGTGCAACAGTAGACTTGCCACTGCCTATTCCTCCTGTAAGACCTATAATTTTCATGGCAACTCGCTGCTAAAGTTAACATTACGTTCTACAAGATACTCCACGCTCGATGGTGATATGCGTATATCTGTAACGCCGAGTTTTTCAGGAGAGCGGATTAGTTTTATAGAAAGCAAATCTGATTTCAGAGGTGAATTAAGGTCGGCATAGTCAACCGCTATCGAAAACATATCCTTAGAAATGCGCTGATAGTTAGCCCATCCCACAAAGAATTTAACTGTTGCCGACTGCGGAAAGACCCTCATCAGTATAGAATCCGGAGTATTGATTTGGCGGATGGGCAGCACAAGAGTCTGCTCGGTAAATTTTTCGGTGTTGATTTTCAAATCGGTGTACAGTGTATGGCAAGTAACTTCGTTTGGTATGATGAACTGCACGTGGCGCTGCACAGGCTCTTGCAAGTTGAGTAGTTCCAGATACTCTGTTTTAACACATGTAACAGAGTCGGCAATAATGGCAGAAGTGCTAATTTCCACACTGTCGGGCTGCAGGATAATGCCATCGGCTGCGCGGTATTGCGCATCAAACGAAATGTCAGCATCAAGTATCACCGGCACTTTTTTTGTTACCGACCTACCGAAATCCAAAAATATAGTATCGGGTTGAACCTTTAAAAACTTAAAATCTGTAGGCAACTGTGCCTCAATCTGTTGGCGGATATCATCGCCGGAAATATACTTCAAAGTAGAATCTGCATGAGGGACATTGCGCAAGGTAAGTTTTGAAAGGTCGATACGGATAAAATCTTGAAACGTGCCAGTAGTGAGCAAGACAGAGCCCTTTACCGACACATCAACCTTCAGCGACGATGTGGTGACTCCTGGCAGGAGAATCTTGTCTCCTGGAATGCCCGAATATTCTACCCTAAACTCTATTGTAGGATCGATATAACTACCCGTTTTGTTGAGAAACCAAAATATAGTTGCCAACACCACCGAAACTAAATAAACCAAAAGGTTTCGGTTAATTTTCATGCGCCTCAATTTCAAAAACGAGGCTTTTACGTTTCTAAATAATTTTCGTATGCCGGAAGCCATATTATCTATACTTTTCTAAATAGTCGTTTGCCTTGTAAACACGATGCTTAAGTGCTGAATTCCAATCGTTTTTGGCGGCATCTTTACTTCCGAGCATATAGTAGGCGAGTCCACGGTGCAGATATATATCGTAAAGAGTGCAGTCGAGGTCGATAGCTCGGTTAAAGTCGTCGATGGCAAACTGATATGTTTCTGATTTTAAATATATTATTCCACGCGAACGATAAAACATCGCGTCTTTGCTCTTAGCAGAGTTCAACACTTTGAGCGCCGACATGCAATCGCCCTGTTGCGCAAGCGATTCCGACAGTATCGACACCGCCTCGGCATTGTCATTAAACATAAGCAGATAGAGACGGGCGTATTTTTCAGCGCCTTCGTAATTCTTGTCGAGCAAAAGCGATTTTGCCACACCAAGGTAGCTTTCCACCATCATTTCATCCACTTTTATAGCCTCAATCCAAGTTTCAGCAGCCTTGGTATATTTCTGCTGGGCAAAAAGGATTTCTGCCAAAGTGTTGATATATAGCGGATTTTTGCTGCGAAGTTTAAGTGCGTGTTCAATGTCAGACTGTGCCGACTTGTAGTTGTTGTCGCTTTGGTATGCCAGCGCACGCAGGTACCACGCCTTGTGATACGACGGATGCGACTTTATCACCTTGTTCAACAGTTCAAATGCGTTGCCTCTGCGATTAGTATTTATAAGGTGTTCGGCAGTTTCCAACTGTTTCAACGCCGGGTTTATATCTTTTTGATTTTCAATATTTTGCCATCGCGAATCAGATTTAAGATTTTCAAACGCCAAATTAGCGGATATTTTTGCCGACGATATTCTGTCGGCGGTGGTGCAATAAGCGTTCAAAGCTACAAAAGCCGAATCCATATTAACAGCAAGTGCGTATGCTTCAGCTGTTTTGATGCCTGAAATACCAGTCCGCATTTTATCAGCGGCAAGATAACAGCGAGCGGCGGCGGCATAGTTATTCCTGTTAAACTCAATATCCCCTTTAAGTATCATTCTTTGAGGAGTGCTTTTTTCTGACAACGCACTATTAACCAACACAAAAGCTGAATCTAAAAAACCGTTTTTAAAAGTAGCGCAAGCCAATTGAGCGGTATTAACAGTATCTTGCGACAATGCGGCTAACGGCAGCAATGTCATCACAACGAACAAATATGTAGTTAATTTCTTCATTTTTTCTCGGTTTTCTCGGTGATTATTGTAATGAATCCCTCCAATTCGCGCTCTTCCAAGCCGGTAAGACGGTATTCGTACACGGTGCAACGGTAAAAATATACCCCGTCGGGCAGTTTTGTGCCGGAGCTCTGATCAATGCCGTCCCAGTTGATGTCGGGATCTTCGGTTTTATACACTACCTTGCCCCAGCGGTTGGTGATTGTCATATCAATGCGGTCGACAAATTGGTATGGATACGGATGGAAAAGGTCGTTGATGCCGTCGCCGTTGGGAGTAAAGACGTTTGGCAAACGGTAATACTCGCAGTTGTCGATACAAATTCGCTGGTCGGGAGTGCCGGTGTTTCCTGCGTAGTCGGTGGCGGTAACCACATAGCAACCAGCCATTCCAAGCGTAGGCCGGTGTTCGTATTTGAGCACAGTGGGTTCGGTTTCGGCTATCAACTGCAACTCTCCATCTATTGTTTCGGAATAATAAACGTGATATTTTTCCACATCCAACCCGCATACAGTGTCGGGATACCATTCCAAACGGTTTACCGCATCATCGCACATAGATGTAAGATTGAGTTTCACACACGGAGGAATCGAGTCGATAGGTATTCCAGAAGCTATCTGCGACCAGTTTTCAATATGGTCGGGAAGACCCTTTTCCGAATAATAACCTATGGTCTTCATCTTGTAAAAATACTCCACATCGTTGGTAAGGTTCTGGTCGAGATAAGTGCCGTCGGTAGAATATCCAATTGAGTCAAAATCTGTTTTACCCGGATCGCGGCGGTAGATTACAAAGGTGTCGTTTTTCCAGGGGACGTCAGCCTCGTGGGTAATCTTGATGGCGCGGTTTGAACATTCGAGCTTTATAAACACCGACGAAGCCATCGAAGCCGAACCAATAGCATTCCATCCACCTGTAGACTCGTTGCGGTTAGTAAAGGCTATCTTATAGATACTTCCCTTATTGTAGGTGTCGATATTAGATTCGGTAAATGTAGTATCTTTAAAGCCATTGATTTCGTATGGATTGGTATAAATGCCATCAAAAATACCGTGAGCTGGATAGAGCAGGTATGCGTATGGGGGTTTTACAACGTTTTGGTCGAGGTCGGCGGGTGTGGTCCATTGAAGGAATATTGCACCAGTCTTTTCATCGGTATACTCCACAGTAGCTTTGGTAAATACAATAGTTCCACGCTGAAGCACTTGGCACGACGGGTCCGACACGATACTTTCGGCGCCATCGGCAAATGTGGCTGTAACACGGTAGCAGTAGCAGAATCCCGAAGCCAAACCTATTGTGTTGTTGTCGTCTAAGAAAGTGGTTTCGGCTGGATTATCAATCACCTTGATAAGTTCATAGCCCCACTCTGGGGGAACGCCGGTTTCGCAAACACCCGGGTCTTTATCATCAGGACGCGACTTCCGATATATTTTGAAACCAGTAGCATTGTCGTTGCCACCATTGTTCCAAGTGATTTTTACGGTGCTATTGGTAGGTATTGCACTTGTGATTTGAGGAGGCGGAGCCACCACTGTAATCTTATTTTTACGGTAGGCTGTCAAGGGCACCTTTATATCATCGTCAACCGCACGGAAAAGCACTTCGTAAGGCAGACGGCGCACATGGCTACGGTGTGTTTGCCACGAAAAAAAGCCCATAGGCGTTTTAGTATGGTTGCCCGAAACCACAAACGTAGCCGGACTTATTTCCAAATCAAAAACGCCTCCAGAGGCAGAAAGGTCAACAAGATCCTGAGGGTCGGGGTCATGAGCCGTAACTTTAAATTCCAAAAGTGAATCTGCTATAACACAGTAATTTGCCACATTGTCGATTTCGGGCGTATGGTTGTCGGTATCAAGCACATCTACCTGAATATCGCGCAGCACCTCTCCTATCTTCACGCCGTTGCGCCACTCCTCTATCACCATTGCCACATTGTACGAACCAATTCTAGAGGGACGGTCCCAAATAAAATCGCCCGAATAAGGGTCTACAAAGATAGTGTCGGTAACAGGCGGGAATGTATAACCCACAATCTCCACACCGTTTTCGGTAAGGCAGCGGGCAATTTTGTAGCTGAGACTGTCGCCGTCGGGGTCGAAAGCGCCGGGATTATGTACAAAAACCTTATTGAGAGCAGCCTTGTCCATAGGAGGATTGAGCAGCACTGGAGAGCTATTGTTGCCAACCACCGTACTGATCGAGAGCGTAGTTTTAATCGAAAACACCACGTTCACCGAGTTTGGAATATTGTCAACGCCCTCGTTTCGGTTGGGGTCTTCCATATAAAGAGTGTAGACACCAGGACCAGAAAAAGTATGCTCGCCTTCGTAAACATTTTTGCAAATGAGCGAGTGCATCTCCTTTGTACTATTGTTGAAAGGCGAACCGTCGTCCAAAAATGTTTTTGAAGTACGCCTAAGAACCTCCTTGCCAGAGCCATCACCACAATCCAACTCAAGCTCGTCGCGGTCGGCATCGGTTAGCGTATAACAATAAGTATAGATTATCAGCTTGTATTTATAGCCTGAGATATGCTTGTAAACAATTTCACCAGCCCTATTGTGTGTGGCAAAAGAGGGCACAGACCACAAAAACAAAGCTATTAAAGCTGAAATCTTTGATATTTTGCTTAACATATATTATTATAGTTCGTTTTCTAAAAAAAAAATCTCATTATTAAGTGTACAAATTTAGATAGTTTTTTTATTTTTATAGCCTGAAATTACTATTTTTTTGAGAAAGGACATTAACAAACTAAATTATGGGAAAAATTATCAACCAGTCATTATACGAGGAACTAAAAGATGATGACCTAAGTTTCATATACTTAGGCAGATTCGACAACTCTGTACTTGGTATGGCCACCGAACTCTGGAAAGGATACATGGGCAAAAGCTCCGACACCGAGGGGCAAAAAAACAAAGTGTCGTTTCTAATGATAGAAAGTTTCCAAAACATACTTCGGTACGGGCTTTCGGGCAGAACCGAAGACGAAACTTCGGGAGAAATATTTGTAGTAAGGCGCCGAGAAAACACCTACTACATCACTTCGGGCAACTATATCGACAACTCTAAAATAGAAAACATCCAAGGGAAGCTCGAACGTGTAAACTCCATGACTGCCGACGAGCTCAAACAGATTTTTGTAGAAACCCTCACTAACAAGCAGTTGTCGAAAGAGGGCGGAGCAGGATTGGGATTTGTGGAGATGATTCGCAAAACCAAGGAGAAACTCGAATTCAAATTTGTGCCGGTTGACAAAAACCGTTCGTTCTTCTATTTCCAGCTAAAACTCAAATGCGGCGACACAAACGCCCAACAGCCAATCAGCATCGACAGCGCCGAACATCTAAAAAACATTATGGAACAGAACCACAAGTTTTTAGCAGTAAAGGGCGACATTGACCGCACCACCGTAAACCAAATACTGTTGATGGCAGAAAACAATATTGCTGTGCTCGATCCCGAACTCACAACCCAGAGGAAAGTCTACCACATTATGGTAGAAATGATTCAAAACATATCAAAGCACGCCGTTCCTTCCGACAACGGATATCGCGAAGGTCTGTTTTCGTTTGGAAAATGTGGTCAGGAATATTCTGTAACGGCTTCAAACAATGTCAACCCAGAGAACGCCGACCGCCTTAAAGCATATATCAAAGACCTAAACTCAAAAAGCCGCGAGCAACTCGACGAGTATTACAAACAGGTGCTCCGCAACGGTCACGACAACTTAGAAAGAGCTTCAGGCCTTGGGCTCATCGACATTGCACGCGAAAGCAAAGACGGCATTCTGGTTCAAACCGACACCTACGACAACAAGTCGCTGCTCACCATCGAGTGCAGGATTTAGTTGGTATAATATATATAAGGTGTCTCTTTTTTTTCAACAAAGAAAAAAATCAAAAAAAATCCGAACCTTTGCCCCTCAAAATACGGTATAAGAAAAATCAACGCCTTAATGCAATTTTTTTTTATTAAAAGATATAATCAATTTATTTTTTATATATATTTGCAGTCAAAAATAAATACATGCAGATGCAGAAACTTTATATAGAAGCAACTAGTACAACGCCGAGAGTAGTATTCGATCCCGACGATGGTAAACTTATGATTACAGGACGCTCCATGCCGGAAGATAGCGACACTTTCTACTCGCCAATTTTCAACTGGCTTGAAGAATATGCTGCTAATCCAAAGAGTTATACAGAGCTTGTGTTTAATTTTGAGTATTATAATTCAGCCACACTGCGCTGCGTGCTAGAACTGATGTCGATACTTAAAAACATCAAAGAACCTAACACTCTGAAAATCATCTGGTACTACGAAGACGGCGACGAATCTTCGCAAGAAAACGGCGAAGACCTCCGATATACTATCAACTTCCCCATCGAACTTAGGGTTATAGAATAAAAATCAAATATTTTACGCTGTTCATTAGCGCATAAAAAAACCGGAAGCCGTTTTTCCAACAACTTCCGGTGTCTATTATTAGAACTTAACTTCTTTTTCTACAATTCCCACGCCAAGCTGGGTTGTTCTATTCGACGGTGCTGCTCCGCCGATTGCAAACTTGTACGTTCCTTTGCGAAGTTTCAAGCTGCCGTCCTCCTCTACAGTTTTAAGACGCTCTACAGGAATGTTGAACGAAACATCCACACTCGAATTTGGCTTTACCTCCACACGCTTAAATGCTGCAAGCTGCTGAATAGGAGCTGTTTGTCCTGCCCCAGGAGCTGACACGTATACTTGAACTGTTTCTACTGTGGTAACATTCGAACTATTTGACACTTTAACCTTTACAGTAGTGCTATTATCTTTGTTTTTCACTGCCGAAGGCTCTGAATAAGAAATGCTGCCATAACTCAAACCATAGCCAAAGGGGTAGAAAATATTATCGCTCATATATTTATAAGTGCGATTTTTCATAGAGTAATCCTCAAAGTCGGGTAATTTAGCGCCATCGGCAGGAAATGTAATGGGCAAACGACCTGAGAAATTAGCGTCACCAAAAATCAAATCGCCAAGTGCATAGCCGCCTTCCTGACCCGAATACCAAGCCATAATTACTGCATCTGCCATTTCAGAAATTTCTCTAACATCAATGGGACTTCCGCCGGTAAGCACTACGATAATACCGCTCTCACTATTGTTGGCACCGCCACGCATTTTGGCAAAGGCTTGTTTACGTTGGTAAATTTCGCGGAGATAATCCATCTGGCTTTTGGGCAATGCAAGCGAAGTGCGGTCACCTTTGGTATCGGAGTCGATAGATTCGCCCTCCTCGCCTTCGAGGTTGCCGTTGTTGCCCATTACAATAATAGTGTATTGAGTACGGGCGGCTTCGCCAACAGCATAGTTGAGTTCGTTTTTGGTGGGTGTATTCTCCAAAACGCCGGGACGATAGTTTACTGCCGTGCCGCTACTTACCTTAGAGATAATTCCTTGTAAATAAGTACAATAACGGTCGGAAATTCCAAAATAATTACCCATCAACCAAAAAGCATCTGCCGCTCCTGCACCTGTTACAAAGAGAGTATGAATATCTTTTTTCAAGGGCAAAATTCCGTTGTTTTTTAAGAGAACCATGCTCTCCAATGCTGCCTTTTTAGAGAGGGCGGTGTGTTTGGGCGAGCAAATGTCGCTTTCAGAATAATTGTTGTAGGGGCAATTGTCGTCTTTTTGAAGAATTCCGAGTTTCAGACGGGTCATCATCAAGGGAATGAGGGCTTTATCGAGTTCAGCCTCGGTAATAAGGTTTTTCTCCACTGCCTCTTTAAGAGCATAGAGCGAATGTCCGCACTCGATGTTCAAACCGTTTTTGATGGCAAGCGCAGAAGCCTCGGCAGCGGTTTTTACTATGCCGTGACCTTTGTAAATATCGTCTACGGCATCGCAGTCGGAAACTATATGACCCTTGAATCCCCACTGATTGCGCAAAACATCGGTAAGCAAGTATTTGCTACCGGAGCAACTTTCGCCATAAACACGGTTGTAAGCGCCCATAATTATCTCAACGTTAGCATCTTGCACCAGCATACGGAATGCGGGAAGGTAGGTTTCCCAAAGGTCGCGTTTTGAAGGGTCGATATTGGCAGAGTGTCGAGTAGATTCGGGTCCTGAGTGCACTGCAAAGTGCTTGCCACACGCTGCAACTTTCAGATATACAGGGTCGTTGCCTTGCATACCTTTAACAAATGCAGTACCGAGCGAACCGGTGAGAAAAGGATCTTCGCCGTAGGTTTCCATCCCCCTACCCCATCTCGGGTCGCGGAAAATATTGATATTAGGCGACCAAAATGTCAATCCTGTATAACGGGCGTAATTCTTATTTTTGCGAGCCACAATATATTTTGCGCGGCTTTCGGTAGAAATTACATCGCCAATTTGATTGATAAGTTCGGTGTCGAATGTGGCACCAAGACCAATGGGTTCGGGGAAAACGGTTGCCCTACCGTTTCGTCCCACGCCGTGGAGACCCTCGTTCCAATAGTCGTAAGGTTCAATACCAAGACGCTCGATACCCGGCGTAGTATTCATCATTTGCGAAATTTTCTCCTCCAAAGTCATTTTGGAAATAATTTCAACAGCCTGTTTTTCAAGACCTTGAATGGTGGTTTGGGCTGCAATAGGCATAACGGTAGTCAACGACACCGCCAAAAGTGATAGAAATTTTTTCATATAATTATTAATTAGTGATTTTTACGGGGTAAAGATAATAATATTTTTGATTATTCAAATGTGATGTTGATTATGAAAAAAAAATCCGCAGAAAGACCATTTCTTCCTGCGGATTTGTATAAATAATTGTTTTGGTATTATTCTAATTGGCTACCTTGTATGCAGTATTGCCAATCAAAACAATAAGCACACCTGTTTTATTGATGTTGATTTCTTCTTTGGTTGATTTGGTGGTGGCAGATTTTATGGTTCTGCCGTTTAAGTCGATTATTGTGTATTTGGTGTCGGGGGCGGATTCTATAAAGATGGTGGAGTTTGATGACCAGACTTTGATGTCAGATTGGATGTCGGGGGTGGAGGATACAG
>JAGCVU010000221.1 GCA_017962175.1 Bacteroidales bacterium
CTCAGTAATTTATAAAACAATGAGACATAGAGACAAAATCAATCATTTAGGTAGGAAGTATGGCCACAGAAAATCTATGCTTTCGAATATGGCCGCTTCGTTGATCAAAAACCACAGCATCAACACTACTCTTGCCAAGGCCAAAGAATTGCGTACTTTTGTTGAGCCCATTATTACTGCCTCCAAGGATAATGTAAAATTCTCCGAAGACAAAGCCGGCAGCGACGAGAAACTCAAAGAGTATTACAAAATCAAGAGAAGAAACGCTAACCGTTATTGCTTTGCCTTGTTGAGAGACAAACAAGCCGTTAAACACCTTGTTGACGAGGTTGTTCCAAAAGTTGCAGAACGCAATGGTGGTTATACAAGAATTCTTAAAACTTTTAACCGTCTCGGCGACAACGCTAAGATGTGTTACATGGAACTTGTAGACTTCAACCCCAACTACAGCAACGCTAAGAACACTCCCAAACCCGCTGCTACAAAGACTACACGTCGTTCACGCAAGAAAAAAACTACAGCAGAAGGTGGCGAGGCTACAGCAGAACCCAAAGCAGAATAGTATTCAGCTAAAAACTCTTATAATTAAAGCCGGATTAAAAATCCGGCTTTTTTTTTACATACCATAACGTTCAGCAGTTTCGGGGTCGGGTTGCCATACTGGTCCATAGATTTCCAACTCGTCGAGATGTCGGTTGATGTTTCGTGCATTTAGCAGTCTTACTTTGATTGTGCGACGATAGGCTGCAAGCAAATATCTGCCATCTGGCGAAAATTCTGCTGATGAAACTCCGCCATCGTGGGCAAAGGTGATGATGTCGCGTCCGTCGGTGGTCCATATTTTGGCGTTGCCATTGTTGGTGGTGGTAACGATATATCTACCATCGGGCGAGAATGATGCAGTGTTTACCTTGTTTTCGTATACATTGTATACGTGTTTTGGATTACCTGATTTGTCCCAAAGAATGGCACTTTTGTCAGATGAAGCCGATAGTACATTTTCACCATCGGGCGAGAATGCTACTGAGTTGATTTTTTCAGTGTGTGCCGACAATGTGTCGATAACTTCGCCTTTTAAATTGTGTATTAGTATAATGCGATCGTCGCCACCAGTGGCAAATCTTTTGTTGTCTGGCGAAAATGCTATAGAGGTGATTTTGCCTTGGTGTGCCGATGTGTGTATGCTTGTACTATCGCTTAGGTTGTAAATGATAATGGCGTTGTCTTTGGCAATTGATACTAAATATTTGTCGTCGGGCGAGAATACTGCATCCAAAACTCTTGATGATTGTGTTTCGATTGTTTTGCTGAGGTTGCCGTCTTTTTTCCAAATTTTTACAGTGCCGTCGTTGGCTGCAGTGGCCACTAATGCACCGTTGTGCGAAAAACGTGCAGTATTGATGTGTCCTTTGTGACCGGAGTATTCGGCTGCTTTTTCACCGGTGAGGTCCCAAAGGTATGCTACAGTGTCTTTTACCACCACAAGGTTGAGACAGTCGGGCGAAAATCCGGCAAAATTGATTCCCTCGGCGTCGGGATATGTTTCAAAACGCTGTGCTATATTCCAAGTGCGAACGGTTTTGTCGTCGCCAACTGTTACTATATCGTGTCCATCGGGTGTGAATCTGGCTGTGAACACGTTGCCTCCGTGTCCTTTGAGTATCTTTTTGGTTTCTCCAGTGATTGTGTACACACGTACCGTTTGGTCGCGAGATGATGTAATCACCATTTTGCCATCGGATGAGAAATGTGCTGAATTGAGCCAATCTTTGTGTCCGCTAAACTCCATTAGTTGGTTTCCGTCTAAATCCCAGAGTCTTGCCTTGTGATTTTTGTTTAAACGGTCGTTGCTTGCTGTGAGTAGATATTTGCCGTCGGGCGAAAATTCTGCAGTAGCAAAAATTGATATTGCAAATCGTGCGTTTTCGTCAATCTCTATTGATTTGATAAGTTTTCCGTCAGAAGACCAAAGTTTTGCGTAGATATTGTCGCCGGCTGTTACAATTCTGCTGCCGTCGGGTGAGAACGATACATATAAAGCATCGTCGCCGTCTAATGCTTCGAGAGTGGCAAGATGGTTGCCGAGAGTATCCCAAATCATAGTTCGTTTGTCGGTGCCGGCAGTAGCTATTCTGGTGCCATCGGGCGAGAAAACTGCATAACGTAAACTTGCTTGATGACCTGTGATGCGTTTTATTTCGGTGCCGTGGGTAGTGAAAATGCGTGCAATGCTGTCGTCGCAAGCGGTGATTATCAGACCTTGATTCGACATTGTGGCACAGTTGATTTCGGCAGGGTGGGGAATGAGCGCGGTCTGCTGTCCGTCGGTAGAGATTACACGCAGAGCAAAATAGTCTTTTTCGTAGTTCTTTTCAGATGCGAGAATGTAGTGGCAGTCGGGCGAAATTGCTGCCGCACCGGTGCTGTCGCTTAGTCGCAAAGATATGTTGTAGAATATGTCGGTATTGTAAAATGAATTTAGTAATGCGCTATAAGCTTGTTGGTTGCAGGTGTCGAACTCCACTGCTTTTTGAGCTAATCGCAGACTGAATGTGGGGTCGGTTTCCAGTTTTTGAAATGCAAATGTTGCAAGCATATTGCTTCGAGCGGCTATTGAACCGTATTCTGCATTGTGAAACGAGAATGCTAACAATCCAATGAAAATGCCCACAGCAGCTAGTCCTGCCAATATCCTCATTGGCATAATTCGTTTGGTGCGGTTGAGGTGTTTTTTGTGGGTGAGATTGAAATCGTTGACAAAATTCTGATATGCCGGAGTGTAATATTCACGACCCGATGGCGATACAAATCGGCGGAGAACTCCCCCTTGGGTGAGAATGCGTAGCGATTGCGGTTTTACTCCGTGACGGATTATGGCTGCCGACTGAAATGCCGGAAGTGTGTCGCCACCGTCAACAATCATTTCGTTTTGGATAAAATCTGCAATTCTGTCGCGTTCTGAAGCGTCGGGTATCTGATTGATTGCAAGTTGATACGGATTGTTGTCTTGTTTTTGTTCTGAAGGTTTGATTTCCACCGACCGGCTGATAATGTCGCTAAATGCAGGCGACAGTGCAGCAATATTGGGCAGTATGCTCTGTTCGGCGGCAAACAATATTCCAAAATTTGGACGCAGATATAGTGTGGTAACAGCATCGGGCGATAGCGGATTTTCTTCGCCGCCCATAAGACGTTCGTTCATACTTTGGGCAATGCTGTATGGAATTTCATCTGTCAATAACGACGAAATACCTTCGGCAAATTCATGCTGCTGTTCTATCGAGTAGGTGAAGAGGTTTTCGGCAGAATCGATTATAATGTAGATTCTTTTTTGATCTTTGTGCTTGATGTGCAAACGTTTGGCTGCAAACCATAGCGATCCGTCATCTTTGAACGACAGGTCGAGAAATACCGGCTCTTTTACCTCCTTTCGTAGTGCGTTGGTCAATTGTGCAATAAGTGTTTCGGTATTGCTGACAAATGGTTTAATGTCAAACACTACAGCGGCGGCGTTGTTGACGCTGAGATTATCCTGCGCACATATCTGCTCTCTGATAATAAACGACTTGCCCGCGCTCGGTGGTGAAATCAACGCCGAAACAGGGTGGTGATTGAGCATATAGGTTGTTTGTGTGATAATATCCTTGTACATTCGAGTAGTTTGTAACGTTTTCCAAATTGTCAAATGTACACAACTATTTCATATTATACAAGTTTTTTGCAATGTTTTTTTATAAAAAGGGAATTTTTACTTTGCATTTGTTGTGCGACCCGTTTCAAAACCGTTCTCGTCGTACTCTATGATACATTCTGAGATGTGTTTGGTGGCGGTGTCTTCGCGGTCGGGGGTGATGGTGGTGAATCGCGAAATGTTGCCGTCAGAATTGTACTCAAAGGTGCGGTTGTATACTGTGTGATATTTTGAAGAGGAAATATCCCACGACAATGCAGTTTCTTCGGTGCGACGGTGACCTTGGTAAATGTATGTCCATTTCGACACATTTGTCCATTTGTCGGATGCCGGAGAATAGATGCACCTTACAAGCGAAGAAGTATCGCCGTGAGGTGTGTATTCAAACGAGTCGCGCTCAAGAGGTGTTATTTTTGAAAAGTCGAAGGCATCGGGCATATTGGTTTCTTTGGCAATGAGTTGCCCTTTGTTGTTGTACGAATTGGAGAACGACTGTGCAAAAATCCACCCAAGTCCGTCGGGATTCCACGAAAATTCTGTTTGACGGACGATATATTTTGCAGCGTTGAAATATGCGGTTACCTTTCTAACGTCTTTGATCACGATTGTGGAGCTGTCGGTGATATCCTTTGACGAAGGACGCGTGTCGACAGAGGCTGTGCCGCACGAGGCTGCCAATAGCACAGTTGACAGCAAAGTTTTAAACAATATGTTGGTGTAGTTCATCGGGCGTGTCAGCGTGTTTATTCGTCGATTTCAATTGGCAGACATCCGTATCTGTGGATAAGTATGTTGGCAAAACGTCGGCAGTAGTCGATAAACAGTTTGTAGAGGTCTTCGGCGGTGTCGGTGTGAAAATCTTCGTTTTTGATGCACGATGTGCTGAGACCTATGTAGTTGTTCTCAACGCTGAAAGCCATACGCGGAATTTTGGCGTTTTCGCGGAGCATATAGGCATACACACGGGCAATGTCGGTTTTGGATAGGGTGCAAAGCGTGGAATCTGCCACCACGTATTCGTTTTCGGGTATGTAGTTGATACGTATGCTGATGCCGTTGTCGTTGATTTCCCAAGAGTCTTTGCCGTTGCGAATAAGGTCGATATTGTAGCCGAGTTTTTTGAGAATCTCTTCCACAAGTTTCGATGTGTCGCAGAGTATGAGGTCTTTGCCTTTGAAATCATCTTCGTCC
>JAGCVU010000028.1 GCA_017962175.1 Bacteroidales bacterium
CGTGTAGGCGGTGGCGATTCGTTTATGGGAGGCTTGATTTACGGACTTCAAACCTACGCCGGCGACGACCAAAAGGCTTTGAACTTTGCCGTTGCCGCATCGTGCCTCAAACACACCATCTACGGCGACTACAACCGCGTAACCGTAGCCGAAGTTGAAAAACTTATGTCAGGCGACGCAAGCGGACGTGTAAGCAGGTAGGAGTTTTTAAAATTCATAATGCATAATTCATAATCGGATTGTGCATTATGAATTTTTTTTTTTGCTACATTTGTCAAGATAAATCATCATTCCAAATCATTATGAAAAGATACTGTATTTTTACCCTGTTAATATCTGTTATTCTAACCTCTTGTGCTGATTCTTATATAGTTAACACCATAGAAAACGGTGTAGAAATTGCTTTTCCCGATAGAAACTCTGGGACAAGGGTTGTGTTTTATTCCGACGGAACTGTGCGTTGTACCAAATGGATTGGCGGTAGCGATAGTTGCCGCAGCCTTGTGGTGCTTCACAAGCCCGATAAGGTGGAATTTGAGAAAACCGAAACAAATGATTCTGTGTTTATTTCCACACCAAAGATTACAGTGTCTGTCTCCAAACGCTCAGGAAACGTATCTTATAATAGAGCCAACGGCAAGAGATTTTTGTCAGAACTCGCTGATGATTTGACATTCGTAACATATAAAGGTGACAGTGGTTATGCTGTGGTGCAAAAGTTCTTGACATTTGGTAATGAGGGCATTTATGGATTCGGTCAAAACCAAGACCACATAATGAACTATCGTTTTAACCGCGTAACTCTTTCGCAATCAAATACCAACGCTATAAATCCCGTAATGGTGGCTTCATCTGGTTACGGCATATTTTGGGATAATTATTCTTTTACCGAATTTGAGTCTAACGACAATAAGATATGTTTTCAATCAAAAATGGGCGACAATATCGACTACTATGTCTTTGCCGGCAACGATGCCGACGGTGTTGTGGCTCAGTACCGAAACCTCACTGGCAAGGCGGTTATGCTGCCTAAGTGGGCGTTTGGATATTGGCAGAGCAAGGAACGCTACCAAAGTCAGAACGAACTTTTGAGCGTGGCCAAGCGTTACCGCAAGCAGAATATTCCGCTCGACTGTATGGTGCAGGACTGGGAATGGTGGGAACCCGGCAAATGGAGTTGTATGGAGTTTGACCGCTCGCGTTTTGCCGACCCGAAAAAGATGATGGACGACCTTCATAATATGAACCTCCACGCTATTATTTCTATCTGGCCCTGCGTGGCTATGGACACCAAAATGCACGACGAGATGTATGCCAAAGGACTTTTGTACGAACCAATCGGCTGGGGGAATTTTAGGTATATAGATTTTTACAATCCCGAGGCTTGCGAGGTTTATAACAAGTATGTCTACAACAACATTTATCCTTGCGGTTTCGACGGATGGTGGCACGACAGCACCGAGCCCGACGTTACCAATTCGCTTACCAAAGAGGCTCATCAGTACGAAACCGAACGTCTTGATAATAACTATCTTGGATCGTTTACTCGCTATCTAAATCCTTATGTTCTCGCCGTGGTAGACAACGCTTACAATAAGTGGACATCAACCGAAACCGCCCGCCGTGCCTGCATACTTACACGTTCGGCTTTTGCAGGCATTCAGCGCGATGGAGCAATAGTTTGGAGCGGCGACATTGGCGCAAGTTGGGAGATTTACCGTCAGCAGATTACCGCTGGATTAAACTTCTGTATCTCGGGCATCCCGTATTGGAGTTTTGACATAGGAGGCTTTCTGATAGGAAGTTACGACGGATTGTTTACCTACGGGGCAAAAGACCCTGCATATATGGAACTTTATACAAGAATGTTTCAGTATGGAGCATTCACTCCGGTGTTTCGTTCGCACGGCAGCGATGCTCCACGCGAGATGTGGGAGATGGGCAAGTTTGAACCCGTGCTAATCAACTATGACAAACTGAGATACAGACTGTTGCCTTATATCTATTCGTTGGCGGGACATACTTATAAGGATGGATATACAATGATGCGTCCGCTTGTGATGGATTTTGTCAACGACCGTCAAGTGTATGACATAAAAGATGAGTATATGTTTGGCAATGAGATACTTGTTGCGCCTGTTACCGACTTTATGTACCACACTCCGCCGCAGATTTCGCATATTGTTCCCGAAGATGTTTTTGTTACCAATTCGGGCAAGAAGGGTATTGATGTTAAATATTTCAACGACCCTGGTTTTCAAAATCTTACCAAAGAGGAAACCGCCTCAAATGTGGATGTTTACTGGTACACGGGTCGTCCCGATTACGTTACCGACAGCGTATATTCTATAAGGTGGGAGGGCAAGATTATTGCTCCCGAAACTGGCAAGTATCAGTTTCAAGTCAAGAGTTTCGACAGCCGTGTGATTATTTTCAACGGCGACACGCTCAAAGTGCAACTCGACTGCAATGAGCCGTATTTCGAGTTTTTGAATTTGGAGGCGGGCAAGGAGTACCCAATCATTTGCGAAACCCAAAACCGTCAGACCGGCGCGGCACGTTTCCGTCTTTATTGGAAAACGCCTTCGGATTTTGCCAAGGAACAGCAGTCCGCCGACAAGCCCAAAACACGTTCGGTATATCTTCCTGAGGGTGCCAACTGGGTTGACTTTTTTGACGGCAAGGTTTACAACGGCGGACAGACCGTTACGATAGACGCCCCGATAGAGAAAATGCCTCTCTTGATACGTCAAGGCTCTGTTTTGCCTATGGGTCCCGTGGTTCAATACGCCGGCGAACAGCCTTTTGCCCCATTAGAAATCCGCATCTATCCCGGTGCCGACGGACGTTTTGTACTTTACGAAGACGAAGGCGACAACCTCAACTATCAGCAAGGTAAATTTTCCGAAGTTGAGTTTGTCTATGATAACGCCGCCCATACCCTCACCATCTCTGACCGCAAAGGCAGTTTTGAAGGAATGTCCGAAACCCGTGAGTTCCATATCGTAATGGTAGATGATAAAAACGGCTTAGGTATCAATGAATCAAAGAATTATAATGTGGTGAAATATGAGGGGAAGAAGATAACAATTGACAATTTATAATTGACAATTAATTTCCCATCATCTTCGCACTATTGACCCTGAAATTTGGGCCGGGGGTGCCGAGGGGGACGGAGCCGCGTTCGGGGTTGAGGTTGTTTTCGCGGTATTCTTTGGGGGCGATGCCGTAGTTTTTGCGGAAGGCGGTGGTGAAGTGGCTTTGAGAGGAGAAGCCTAACATTTCGCCTACTTCGCCTATCGTGAGAGATTCGTCGGCAAGGAGACGGACGGCCTTGTTCATTCGGTAGTCGTTGAGATAGTCGAACACTGTCATCGAGAACATCTCCTTAAACACCTTTTTGAGCGTACATTCGTTGGTGCCGACGGTGGCGGCAAGTTCGCGAAGGGTGGGAGGGTTGTTGAACTGTTCGGTGAGGATGTCGCGCGCTTGAAAAATTTTTCGGCAGGTGACGTATTTTTCGGGCAGTTGAATCTCGTTGCTGCCGTGGTAATAGTTTACAAGACATTCAACTATCAATCCTTCAACAAAATAGGGGTTTATGCTGCGTGAGAAAACTGCGTTTTGGAGGTCGCGGGCAGATGCCAAAATTTTACCATTGCTGTCGTCTATTTCGCCAACGTATGGGTGCGGGGCGTCGAAATATTTGGCAAAATTAGAGAAGACCACAGGGTAACGCTCGTTGTACATTCTGTAATCGGTTTCGGACATCATTACGCTAACTTTTTCAAAATTGCTTCCGGCGGCAAGGTGCATAATGTGAGTGCTGTTGCTCGACATAATACCCACGTTTACAGCGCCTTCGCTGTGTTCCACCTGCTGACCGTTGAGAATTTCGCACGCCTTGCCGCTGGTGATTACCGAAAAAATCAACGCCTTCTCGTCGTTGCGGTAATTTTCTAACGTGCAGTCTCTCAATACAGAATAACGGTTATACATCACCGCCGTCTGATTGTGTACACACAGGTGCGTTATCATATAGCAGTACCTTGTGTTAAACGACGTGGTGAAAATCGTGTCCTGATTGCCTTTGAGGTCGCCCGCCGATGGCAGCAACATAGGCACAGGTTTATCTTCGCCGCAGGTGATTACAGATTTAAACATATTTGCCCTTTTCCTTTCTTACAATATTAACGTTTTTTGCCCAATTACGATACAAAAATATCAAAAAAATGCTTCCCCGGCTGTACATTTTTTGATTATATTTGCAACTATACTATCGATAAAACTTTATGCACTATGGATATAAAATCAATAATTCTCAAAGCGGTAGACAATCCGCAAACCCGTATCAACCGCGAGGCGTTTCTTCGCAACGTGCTCTTCAACTACAAAAAAAATGCGAGCGAGGCACAGCAGGCTTTGTTTCTCTCAAATCCCGTTAAGGCACTCGGTATAAACGAGATAAACTTTGTTGCCGACAAGATTATCACCAACGATCTTTGGCAGACATCGGCACTTTCGTTTGCTGCGGGATTGCCCGGCGGCGCGTGGGGACTTGTGGCTGCCGCTCCCGACATTGCCCAAAATCTCGGCTACTACATTGCCCTGTCGCAAAAGTTGGCTTATCTATACGGTGTTAATTTTCACGGACTTGCCGACACCAACGACGAATACCGTCAGAGCAGCGTCCTTCTTTGCCTTGGCTTTATGCTTGGCGTTTCCGACACCGACAAGGTGGTGCAAACCATTATCGACAATGCTTGGAAAAAATCGGGACGCGAATTTATCGAGTACCTTATGAAAACCGTTATCATTCAAGTAGCCAAAAAGATTGTTACCTCGCTTGGCGAAAATCTCACCAAACGTTCGGCGGCCAACCTTCTTGGCAAGGCAGTTCCCCTTCTTGGCGGCTTAATCTCCGGCGGTCTCACCTACGCTGGCTTCAAAAAATCCGCCCTCGCAATGCAACAAAAACTCATTAAGTACAATGAGGAAGGGGCGATTGAGAATTTGTAGAAAGATTTTACGCCTTAAATAAATCTTCTGCCGTTATCACATTGTGGACAATACCGCTGTGTGCATTGTTTGCTATGCCCTTTACAGTTACCATTGCAACGTTTACAGATTTAATATAATTAATTGATTCTGAAAATCTTTCTACTTTATTATTAATTGATTCCGCATCTGCATCGGTAATTACGTATGGAGTGCGTGAAAATTTCATCTCGCAGATATTCACCATATTGTCGGCGCGGTCGATTAACATATCTATTTGTGCACCCGATTGTCCCGAATCGGATGTTCTTGTTTGCCAAGTGTATACGTTGGCAAGAACGCCGCTTATGCCAAGTGCCTGTTTAATTTGCTGAATATGTTTGAAACAAACGCGTTCAAAAGCCAGTCCTGCCCACGACCTATGCTGCGACGACATATAATTGTGAGTCCAATATTCTGCATCGCTGTTGGTTTGTGACTGCATATACTTTATATAAAACAGCGTGAAATTGTCGATAAGGTAGTATTTGCCCTTGTTTTTGAGGTTGTAACGTGGGGTTTGAGATATAAAACCGCAGTGTTCGAGGTCTTCGAGCATAGTGGTAATGGTACCGCTACTTGGTAGATTGCAGTCTGCGATAATTTCGTCGCGAGTTTTGCCACTCTGTGAAGTCCCAAGAGAAATAACAATGTTGATGTATTGTTCGGAATTTTTGAACAGAGAGCGGTACAATTCGGTAAACTCGTATTTCAGGCTGCCCGTTTCGGCAAAAAATAGGCTGTCGATATTTTGCGCCACACTTTTGCCTTTTTCTAACAGCGACCAATAAAATGGAATTCCGCCCATAATCATATAGGTTTCAATAATATCGTAACGCGAAAGACTTATACCACGCCCACGAATGTATTTTTCGCACTCGTTGAGGGTAAACGGACTTACTAATATCCTGTGTGTAATGCGATTATGCAATCCTCCGTGGTTTTTAAATAATTTGTTGATAATCCACGACGTAGCCGAACCGCACACTATCAACAAAACATCGGTGCGTCCTGATGCCCAATTGTTCCAAAAAAACTCTAATGCATTAACGAATTTCGATTTAGGGGTGTCTAACCACGGCATTTCGTCTATAAAAATCACCTTTTTTTTGTTAGGCGACTGTTGAATCAGGATTTTGAGCAAGTTGAATGCTTCGAGCCAAGTTTTTGGGGAAGTTCCTGTTTGCAAACCATAATCTCGCAACGACGAGTTCCAACCATAAAGTTGCTCATTAATAGAGCCTTTTGCCTGTCCTGAATGAGCAAAAGTAAGCATATCTTTAAACGTTTGCCGCACAAGATACGTTTTTCCCACTCGTCGCCGTCCATACACCGCCACAAATTGCGACTCGTTTGATTTGTATGCCTCGCGAAGTGTCTTTTGTTCTTTTTCTCTACCTATCAGCATAATACGAAATTTTTAACAGCACAAAGATACTAATTTTTTTAATTATAATTCCCCAAAGTTGCCAAAAAAAACAAACTTTGGGGAATTATAACACCATAATTCCCCAAAGTTGGCTAAAAAACGGCAAGTTTGGGGGATTATAAACTATTATTCAATTCCGCTAATCTGTAATTTTTACTTAATAATCAATTATACAGCACATTAGTTGAAAATCACATTAACGAAATCGGTCGCTAAGCCTCAAAAATCGATGCTTAGCGACCGATTTCGTTGTGTTATAATTCCCCAAAGTTGGCTGAAAAAAGCAAAATCTTCTATTCCTTCTCCTTTGCGTACTCAATTATCTCCCAGTGGTCGAATGCCAAATCCTCTTTCTTTAATGTGTTGAGTTCTACAAAGTTGGCGTAGATGGCGTCGCTATTGGCAAGGGGTTTTACGGTGGTTTCGTCTACTGTGACTTTGTATGCCACGCTGATAACCCATCCACGGGGGTCGCGACCTTTGGTGGAGGTTACTTTGATGAGGTTTCGCGGGGTGATGTCGATCGATACCGAGGTCTCCTCCAAGAGTTCGCGACTGGCGGCATATTCAAGCGAAAGGTCGTCGGGCTTGTAGAATCCGCCGGGAAGCGCAAGTTTGTTAACGTAAGGATGTTCGGCGCGGTTGATTAGGAGAATTTTTGTGTGGTCTTGGTTAAATACCAATAAGTCAACGGCTACCGAAGGAGCGTCGAACTTTTTGCGGTCGTATTTTTCGAGGTAGATGGTTTCGCCTTTGGCATCGTTGAGCCAGCGGTCCGACATAGCAAACATCTCCTTGATGCTTCGTTCGCTGTAAAATAGCGGAATAATGCCGTAGAGGTGGGCTGCTCCGTAGTCGGTGAGCATAAAAGTGTCGTCGTCGATAAAATCCATCAAGTAATTGTCTTGCAAAAACTTAATTTGAGCCTTGTACACCTCGCGGAAATCCTCGTTGAAACGTTTTTTGTAAGCCTTCATCGAAATAAAACCAAAATAGAACATCACCGAAATAGCCTTTGCACGCACTTCGGCAAGCGGCATATCGGCTATGTCGTTGATTGGCAATGCTCCGCGGTCGATGTAGGCGAAATATTTGTCTAACTTGTGATTGTCGCAGCCGAGGTTGTAAGCCAGATAGTTGCCCACAAACGACTGTGCACCAAGTCCAAAGCCTATGTACGATGTGGCGTCGATAACCCTTTTGGTGAGGTACGACGATGTGCCCATATCGCCCGGAATCTTGCTGAAAGTGTTTTTGCCGTTGTTGGCAATGTAGCCTGCCTCTTTGAGCAAGCGGTATGCTATATCGTATTGACGGTTAACCTTATAGAGCGTTACGCCTTGCGATTCGGCTTCGAGTTTTGTGCCCTTGTAGCGGTTGCGGTAGAGGGTGATAAATTCGGGTCCCTGCGCAATGGTATATTTAATGGTGTTGGCAAAATCTTCGTCTGATTGGTTGAGAAAACCGTACATAAGGTCGATATTCAGGCGGTCGAACCCTGCTTTGCGTATGTTTTCAACGGCTTTTTCGTAAATAGATTTAGAACCTTCGCGACCGAGCGATTCCAATAGGGCAGGGGATACGGTTTGAAATCCCATTGATATGCGGTTGTAGCCCATCTCTCTGATAGCCTTTATTTTATCGGGGTCTTTGGCGGCAATCACGGGAGTGGTTTCAACGCTCAGATACATTCCGGGCATAAGATTGAACCGCTTGATAGAGTCGGTGATTTGTTGAAGATTTTGGATCGAAAGGTACGACGGAGTGCCGCCGCCGAGGTCGTAACCCACTATGGGCTTGTCTTTTATAATTTGTCGGTAAAGTTCAATTTCTTTTAAAAGGTGAGCCACATATTTATCGGTATCGCCCTCCTCGGGATGGTTGAGCACCACGTATTCGCAAAATTTGCAACGCGCCTGACAGAAAGGCACATGCACATAAAGACAAATTTCGTCGAGCGATTCGATGTTTTGTTTTACACAGTTGAAAATTTCGTTTTCGTCGTGCAATTCGTATTGAGCCAATGAGTTAGCCCGCAATGGATACGCGGTGTTGCAATAATGGTGAAACTTGATTCCGCGTTCAAAAATGTCTCTGCAATTCATATTATATAAAGTGTTAATGGTTGTTTTTGCAAATATAGTGATTTTTCCGAATTATGTAAAAACTTTTTAAACTATTCCGCATTTTGCAATTGGGTTGCAGATAGGGCGATATATCTTTGCGGCGTAAAAATTAAATAATAGATATTGAGATGAAGATGAAGCAAATCTTACTATTACTCGTTTTGCTGATGCCGCTGATGGCAGCGGCACAGTCAGCAAAAATCCAAGGAGTGATTACCGACGAACAGGGCAACAGGCTTCCGTTTGTTTCGGTTGCTGAAAAAGGTACTACTAACGGAACGATTTCTGATTCCGAGGGCAATTTTATCTTGAAGGTAAAGCAAGTGCCCGCCACTCTGCAATTCAACTGCGTAGGTTTCGCAGCATTTGAACAAACTTTCAACTCATCTGCCGACAAGGTTTCTGTTAAAATGGAAGAAGAAACCACCGAACTTGCCGAAGTGCAGGTAACGGCTAAGCACGGTCGCAGCCGCACCGACAATGTGATTATCGGCGTAGAAAACATCCAAATGTCTGAAATGGCAAAAGTGCCTGCTCTTATGGGCGAGCGCGACGTTATCAAATCTATACAACTGCTCCCCGGCGTTAAGAGCGAGGGCGACGGTTCGTGCGGTTTTCAAGTGCGCGGAGGCAATGCCACACAAAACCTTATCCTCTTAGACAATGCCGCTATCTACAACGCAGGACACCTGATGGGCGTTTTCTCCACATTCAACGACGAGGCGCTCACCAACGCTTCATTATATAAAGGTGCTATTCCGGCACAGTTTGGCGGTGCGTCGGCTTCGATTTTCGACATCAGCACCCGCAGCGGCGATATGGAAAACTACGGTTTGAATGCCTCCATCGGTCTTTTGTCGTCGAAATTCTCGTTCGACGGTCCTATTGTAAAAGATAAGGCTTCGTTTTTCCTTGCTGCACGACGCACTTATTTTGAGATTTTTCTCAAACCCACAAAAAAATGGAAAGACTATACCATTAATTTCTACGACGTTAACGCCAAAGTTACCGCCAAACCTTACAAAAACGGAGTTATCAACGTAATGTTTTTCCGTGGACGCGACAATATGGTAATGAAAGACGACGTGGCTGCAATGCATTGGGGCAACACCGCCGCAGCATTCGACTTTAAGCATAATTTTTCGCAGCACGTTAGCGCAAAAACATCGCTCGTTTACAGCGACTACGGATACAAAGAGTATATCGATGTGCTTGGAATGAACAATGCCGCAAACTCTTACAACCGTCACCACGCTATCCGCGAAAATATCCTTATCAACCCCACCGAAAAACAGAAAATCAATGTGGGATTTCAATTTGACCATATCAACCTAAAATCGCTTGAATGGACTTACCAAAATGTTACCGAGCGCGAACTCCGCGATGCCAACGAATATTCTGCTTGGATTTCGGGCGAATGGCGGACTGATTTCGGTCTTGAATTTTCGGTTGGCGTAAGGGGCGTTATTTTCGACGCTTTGGGCGGTGCTCCGTTCTACAATCTCGACGATCTTGGCGAAATCATCGACACCCTCCACTTCAAAAAAGGCGAGGTGGTAAAACAGAATCTCTCTATTGAGCCGCGTTTTAGCATCAAACAGCAACTCACCGACCATCAGAGCATTAAGGCAGGATACTGCCGCACCACTCAGAATCTGCAATTTGTACTCGACAATGGACTTTCGTCGCCCATAAGTCGCGCAATGATGGTTAGCAACATTATAAAACCGCAGATTGCCGACCAGATAAGCGCAGGCTATATGGCTGAAACTAAGGACAAAATGTACGAGTTTTCGCTTGAAGGTTACTACAAGCAAATCGACAACGTTTACGACTACAAAGACGGCAAAGACCTTGCCTCGGCTGTGGAGATGGAGCGCATTGTGCTGCGTGGCGAAGGAAGGGCTTACGGTGCAGAGTTTTACGTTAAGAAAAACCTCGGCGACTTTACTGGATGGTTTTCGTACACGCTCTCTTGGGTAGAAAACAAAATCGACGGTATCAACAACAACGATTGGTACACAGCATCCAACGACCGCCGTCACGATATTTCAATTGTTGGAATGTATCGCTTGAACCACAAATGGGACCTTTCTGCCACTTGGGTATTCACCTCGGGACAGGCTCTCACCGCTCCAAGCGCAAAATACGAGGCTGTTAACTGGACTCTCAACTACTACAACGAGCGCAACGGTTACCGCGCACCGGCCTACCACCGCTTAGACGTGGGTATCAACAACACCAAAGAGCGTCCCAACTATACAAGAATTTGGAGTTTCGGCGTGTACAACCTCTACAATCATTACAACCCGTATATGATTAAGTTTAAAAACGACGACACCAAACCGTCTGGCACCAAGGCTGTTCAAACATCGCTCTTCGGCATTATTCCGTCGGTAACGTACACGATTAAGTTTTAAGTAATTGACAATTCATAATTCACAATTGATAATTTGAAATTACGATGAAAAAATTAATATATACATTGGCAGCAGCCATCACAGTTTTTGCCTCGTGCGAAAAGGAAATTGACCTCGACTATCACGAGATAGACCCGCTGCCAGTTATCGAGGGCATTCTTACAAGCGACAAAACCGAGGTGAAATTTACCCGCACCCGCAATATGACCGACTCGGTGAAGACTCCCGGTATGAAATGCGAATCTGTGCGCATAATTGCCGACGACGGTACTGCCACCGAACTTGAATTTAATAGCGACGGTTTTTACCGCCCCGCCAGCAATATCCAAGTTTTGCCCGGTCACAAATACACTCTTGAAGTAAAGAACGATGGACTTACCTACACCGCAGTTTCCACTGTTAACGAACCCGTTGTTACCACTGAGCCTGAGTTTATTTGGGCAGAACTGATGGATTGGATGCAGTGCTGGCAGTTTAAGATAATCGACAATCCCGACACCGTAGAAAAATATGTGCGTGTGGATGTTTGGCGAAACGGCAAAATCTACGCTTGGGGCACTATCAGCGGCAAGGGCGAGTTTCCCTGCACTATGAGCCTCTATTACGACTCAGATATGGAGATGGACGAGGAGATGATTGTTTACGACGGCGACAAAATGCGTCTCGAAATTATGACAATCGACTACGAAACCTACAACTATCTCTACGGCCTGCAAATCGACAATATGAATCCTTCGCCGATTTTTAAATGCTCAAATCCCGATGTTACCTGCCTTGGATATTTTTCGGCTATGAAGAATATTCAAGTGTATGAAACCGAGTATGTTAAAACCGAACATCCCAAGTAATCATTTATAATACATTGCCCTTTTTTACATATATCCGCCTGCGTAGTGAATACGTGAAGGCGGATTTTTTTGGTTTTAAAAACTTCAAAAGCAGTGCGATTTGCAAAAAAACGCTATATTTGTGGGCACTATTTGTAATGTTTAAAATTAAATATATGAAAAGACTTCTATCACTTATTGCAATTTTTTTGTTTGCGGCAAATCTTTCTGCCCAAAACACCGATGTAAAAATCAAATTCTATACGCCAGATATTGTGCGTGTTACCAAAACTCCTGCCAACTCTGCGGGGGCGCAACCGAGCCTTGTGGTAATTCTTGAACCGCAAAATGTGGCTGTAAAACAATCGCAATCGGGCGGAGTAACCACCTATCAATCCGCCAAACTTAAAGTTACTGTGGATAACAACGGCAAAGTGTCGTTCTCGGGTATCAAGGGCGGCAAACTGTTAGACGAGGGTTCGTTCTCGTTTTCGCCCATAACCTCCGGCACCGACAAGGGAAGTTTTAAGATTTCGCAATCGTTTAAACTTGCTGCAAATGAGATGGTTTACGGCGTGGGAACAATCCAAAACGGCAAACTTGAACGCAACAACACCGAAACCCTCATTGAACAAAGCAATCTCGAAGATTTTCAGAATGTTATCCAGTCGATAAAAGGCTGGGGAATATATTGGGACAACTATTCGCGTGGAAAATATTCTGAAAAAAACTCGCTGATGACCATCGAAGGCGAGGCTGGCGACGTTATCGACTACTATTTTATGTACGGCGGCAATCCCGACGGTGTAATTGCATTAATGCGTCAACTTTCGGGCAAAGTGCCGATGTTTCCGCTCTGGACTTTTGGATATTGGCAGAGTAAAGAACGCTACAAAACACAAGACGAAATTATCGGCGTTGTAGAAAAATACCGCACTCTTGGCGTGCCTCTCGACGGCATTATTCAAGATTGGCAATATTGGGGTAACAATTATCTGTGGAATGCAATGGACTTTCTGTCAGAGAGTTTTCCCGATGGCAAAGGAATGATAAAGCGCATCCACGATATGAACGCCCACATTATGATTTCGATTTGGGCAAGTTTCGGACCTATGACAATGCAGTTTAAGGAGTTGGAAAAAGACAACCTCCTCTTTACGTTCGGCACTTGGCCGCAGAGCGGAATTTCGCACATCTGGCCGCCCGTAATGGATTATCCATCAGGTGTTAAGGTTTACAATCCATTTCCTCAGAAATCGAAAGACATTTATTGGAAATATCTTAAAAAATTATACGATTACGGCATCGACGCTTGGTGGATGGACTCGACCGACCCCGACTGCTTCTACCCCACCGACGATGATTATGAGTTTCCAACAGGTTTCGGCTCGTTCCGCAAAATGCGCAACGCTTTCCCATTGGCAACGGTCAGCGGAATTTATGAAAATCAACGCAAAGTATCAGAAAAACAGCGAGTTTTCATAATGACACGCTCGTCGTATGCAGGACAGCAGCGTTACGGCTCGAATATGTGGAGCGGAGACGTGGCTTCGTCGTGGGATATGCTCCGCAAGCAGATTCCCGCAGGATTGAACTACACGCTCACCGGCAACCCGAATTTCAACACCGATATAGGCGGATTTTTCTCGGGCTCGTACAATGTTCTCGGCCCCGCTTCTGGCGCGAAAAACCCACAATTTCAAGAACTTTACGTGCGCTGGATGCAGTACGGA
>JAGCVU010000222.1 GCA_017962175.1 Bacteroidales bacterium
AAACTCAGCCAAGTGGCAATCAGAACCAAATCAGGCGACAGCCAAGCAATAGTATTTTACAAAAAATCGCTTGCCGACGGCTCGCCCGACTACAATCAGATGTGGTTCGTAACACCCGACGGCGCCACCGGCACCGCCAAGTACTTTGACTTTGATATGCTGCTGATTGGAATTGAGAAACTAAGACAATAGTCCAAAAACTGAATAGATGCTCTACTCCACCACCATTTTAGACCATCCGCATTTTTCACCGTTGGCAAACAGCAAAATGGAGTACACACCGTGCGGCAATGTCAATTCTGTTTTAGGCGAACCTGCGGAGATATTCATTACCTGCACACCATTGCTGTTGACAACAGATATCTTGTATGTCTTTGCCTCATCGTAATTTTCTATCTCTACGCTAAAACCACAGCCTGCGCTTACTGGGTTGGGATATGCTTTTACACTCTGAACAGCCTTTTTAACAATCGGATTGGGCGACCACTCACACGTGATCATTGTGCCAGAATTCATAAGGGCAGAATATGAGCCCGACAGTGTTTTTTCGGTATAGAACTGACGAGTAGCATAGCTGTCATTCACAGGTACGCCGTTGTGAAACCATTGGTACGAGCTAAACCTTTTTTCGTGGTTGTTTACAAAGATGACATTTTCATAGAGTTGCATAATAACGTCTTTGAATACACCGGCAACCGAGATTGTAAAATTGGTTGTACTCGGAATCATCGTTTCGTCTCCTTCAAAAACAATAGTGCCTTTATAATCACCAGGCTCAACACCTTCGGGAATTGAAATTATAATTGGACTTGAAATCTCACCTTCTGACATAATATCTTGGAAAACAGGATTGTCAAAAGTGATAGTGTATTTTGTGGGCTGGTAAGATGACGTTACCTCATATTGAAGCGAAACAGTTTTTTCTTCATTTTTGCAAAACTTAGCGGTGTCTACAGGGAAAGTAAGTTTTTCGGGAAGAGAAACTGAAATTTGCTTTAATTCTATCCACTTGGCTGAAAGTTCCGTATCACCAGTAACCTTACCATTTTCAAAATCCCATTTTTTGCCATCTTGGGTATACCACCCATCGAATGCATAGCCCTCCTTAGTCGGATCCACAGGTTTTTCAATCTTTTCGTCTTCGTAGGCATCCACATCAAAAGAATTAGCAATATTGGCAAAAGACACTTTGTAAGGCTGAATGTTGAAAGTGAACTCTCCTATGGTTTTAGTGGAATACACAATATTATCTTCATCGTAAGACGGCACAGAAACCGAAATTGTGTTTTTGCCTTTTTTAAAATAGTCCACAACATCGGTAAATTGATATGTAAACGCCGTGCCGTTTTCGTGCGTATAACAAATATCAGAATTGAGAAAAATTTTAATAGGATAACCCTCAACGGGATTAGTCTCAGGCATATTGATAGTAATAATTGGTAGCTTGTGATAAACTTTGTCAGCGTAGTAACCGCCATTGAAAGCTACAACTTCATCAATTGATTTAACTGTCACTTTAACTTCCACATCCTCGCATATATACTCATCAGTGTGTAGTTTTACCCAACCATCATTGCCATCGGTGGAGTAAACCACATTGGTATGGTAGGATTTACCGTCGAGCAAATTAAGCATATCCCAGTAAACGTTGTCTGATAATTCGTGACCCAAATCATACCCAGGACGACTAGTGTCTCTTGTGTTTAGATCTACGATATAGGTTTTAATCATTTGCTTATTTACAACATCCGGCATTGAAGAAGATTTAAATTGTATACCTCACTTGGTTCGGCTACAATTATGTACTTATGAGGCACCCATTTCGGATAGAGGTTAACTACCCCGGTAACCTTGTCGTTAGCAAAATCCCATTCTGTTCCTTCTGCGTACGTGTCTGTAGTGTACCAGCCTTCGAGTTCAAATATCATCGGGTCCCAATCAACGGATATACTGGGACTAATGATATAATCTTCTGGAATTAATGTGTTATTTTTTACATATTTTGTGCGTTCTTCCAAATACCACGTAATCGGGTCGCGGCCTTCTTGTGCCTTATCATTATTAAATGTAACCGGATAATACGAATCTATGATACAATCACTATTTCCCACGGTGTATTGATATACGTCAAATTGTAAATCAACATCAAAATAGTAATAACTTGCAGGTGAAAAATCAATTAGGCTCTTATTAATGGCACTTTGAATTCCCCTGTCGTTCACTTTGAAATACACAGTTGTACCTTCGTTAAAATAACCCTCATCAGGCTTGCTTGGATCAGTAGGTGAAGAACCATTCCAAAACTCAGTTCCATACGGTATCACAACCTTATGCTGCTGCGCCCAACCCTCATTGGATATCGCCATTGTGAGCAACATAAAGGTTAGAACAAATAATACTTTTCTTTGTATCCTATTTGATAGATAGTTAAAAGGTTTGATGTTAAAGTTTGAAAGAATATTGTATCGCATAATATTTAGATTATTAAATGTTGTTGCAAATTAAGGCAAAAAAAAATTATCCTCCAAAAACTTTTTTATCTCATTTTTACGCAAAACACGTAATTTGTATTTGCTATTAAAAAAAAACTCTTTTAATTTTGCACTACAAAGTTAAATGCATTATTATGCGCCAAGATATTGTAAGTCATATAGGTACGGTAACTCAGGTAACTGAAGGCAGCGTTTTTGCAAGTTTTAATGCGGGCGAGGCGTGCGGCAGTTGCCAAGCCAAGGCCATCTGCGAAAGCGGCAAAGGCAGGCTCATTACCGTCGAGGCCGAACGCGGTGACAATGAATACGTTGTAGGTCAAAAAGTAAACGTCACCCTCGACACTCACACAGCCTCCACAAGCGTTATGCTAGCCTACGTATACCCGCTGATAATGCTCTTTGCAATAATGTTCGGCGTAATGGCAATAACGGGCAACGGCGATGCGGGATGTCTTGCGGCACTCGGATCTGTGCCGATTTACTACACTATTTTATATTTATGTCGTCGCCGTATCAAAAAAAAGATTAAATTTGCAATTACAGAAATTTAAAGATAAAAATCAGATAAACAAACAACAATGGAGGACAACGTAATAGCGATTTCCATAGCGGTATTGGGCGGAGTAGCGGTTTTGGCCGCCGCCATACTGTACGTGGTGGCTAAAAAATTCAAAGTTGACGAAGATCCGCGGATCGACGAAGTAAACGAACTTCTTCCCGGAGCCAACTGCGGCGGATGCGGATTTGCCGGCTGCCGAAACTTTGCCGAAGGCTGTGTAAAAAGTCTCGAAGGCAAATTCTGCAACGTGGGCGGCGCCGACGTAATGAACAAAATTGCCGAAATACTCGGCGGCACAGTAACGGCTCCCGACCCGAAAGTGGCTGTGGTAAGGTGCGCAGGAAGCACCGCCTGCCGTCCTAAGGTAAACAATTTTGAAGGCGCGAAATCGTGCGCGGTGGTGGCTGCCACCTACGCCGGCGAAACTGGATGCGCCTTTGGTTGTATTGGTCTTGGCGACTGCGTTACAGCCTGCGAATTTGGCGGAGTGTCGATTAACCCCGAAACAGGTCTTGCACAAATCAACGAAAGCCTATGTACGGCTTGCGGTTCGTGCGTAAAAGCCTGT
>JAGCVU010000223.1 GCA_017962175.1 Bacteroidales bacterium
AAATCAAATCCTTATCCCAAATAAACTTAGTCCAATTGTCTGATTGATAAATATACATAACTTTTATGCGGTTAATAATTCGCAAAATTTGCGAATTAAGTTAGGGCAAAGATATAATTATTTCAAATACAAAGTGCTAATTAGGTACCAAAAAACTTACTATTTGGCGTGTCTTTTTTTTGTAGAAAAAGTATAATAATTCTTGTTAATACTTGATTTTTAGAAATATTTATCTTACCTTTGTAGAGACCTTGAAATATAAATCTTTGAATAACAAAAAGGAAATTTGTTTTAGGAACATTATAAAACACACATATAAAATTAAACTCATTATGATCAAGACTTTTAATTTCAAAACCGCCTTGTTGCTGGCGGCAATGGCAATCTCTGCCACTACATTTTATTCGTGCAACAAAGATGACGATAAACCGGAAGATCCTGTTAAACCTGTTAACAACGATACTCCTGAAACTCCAGTAACTAACGAAGCCAAGGTAGAAGAAATTTCTTCTTCTATTAAGACATTGGCAAATGCTGCCACAGATGGCAAACCGGTGCAGTTATCTATGGATGCCAACACCACTGCTCAAGACGTAAGCGCTATTGCTCAAGCTTTGCAACAGAACTCTACCGTAAAAGTAGACCTTGACCTTTCAAAAACTGAAATTGTGAGCGTTCCTGCCGGAGCTTTTAAAGAAACAAAGAACCTAACCTCAGTTACTCTCCCCTCAAAAGTTGCCGAAATATCCGACAATGCTTTTAAAGGTTGTACCACGCTTAAATCCGTTACCATAAAGCCCACACTTACCAAAAGTGGCACAACTATTAAAATTGGAGCATCCGCTTTTGAAAACTGTACCGCGTTGGATAGTGTATTTGTGCCAAAAGCCGATATTGAAACTGTTGAAATCGACCCCACAGCGTTTGTTGGAACAAAAATCGCTCTTTTTACCGGCAACAAGTTTACATCATTTGAAGATGTCAAGACCTTCTGCCCCGAATCTGTTTTAATTCTTGCTCATGTTACCGAAATACCAGAGAAGGCGTTTTATAAAGATTGGCAATCTATTTATGGAGAAGAATATGTAAAATATAATAACGATTCTATACTCGTAAGCGTTAAATTTGCCGATGGAATAAAATTGACACAAATAGCTGATAGTGCATTTATGCTTTGTAAAAATATAGAGAATATGATTATTCCAAATGGAGTTAAGACAATTGGGGTTGACGCGTTTTTAAGGTGCAGCAATTGGAAAAAACCATCTGTTCCCGAAGGAGTAGAAAATATAGGAGATTACGCTTTTTGTCAAGTGAATATGGGAGATGATTTTGAAATTCCTTCTTCTGTTAAGTCGTTAGGTTATGAAGCGTTTTGTTGGTGTGATAATGGAATATATGCAACAGATTTTGCTGAAATTCATTTTTCTGTAATGTTAAACAATGGAAGAGCAATTGTTACCAAACTTCCGATAGAAAACAATATCATTATGATACCTAATACTTGGACTGAAATTCCTTTAAAAATAGGATGGATGGGAGCTTCTATTACAGACATTACGGGTGTAACATTTGAAAAAAACAGTAGTGTTAAAAAACTTATACCCTATCAGTTTGTTGGATTATATTTAGATGAGATTGAAATACCTGCCAGTGTTACAGAATTAGACAGTCTTGTTTTTTGTGGTACTAATAGTTTACGAAAGGTAACTTTTGAAAAGGGCAGCAAAATTGAAAAAATTCATCCAAAAGCATTTGGTGGTGTGCGATGGGGGGCATTTCCAGAGGAAATACATTTGCCAATATACTGTGAATTGGCACAAACTTATTCCGAAGTTACAGATCCAATCAGCACCACAATCTATGTACCCAGCAACCTCGTAGATAAATTCAAGGCAGCTGAGTGTTATAAAAATTGTGTGATTCATCCCGAAGAAGATTAAAATTTCTAAATAGTATAAAATAATAGAGACGCACTCACTATGCGTCTCTATTTGTTTTAAAATGTCTATGTAATGCTAATCTGCTATTTTTTGTGTTTTTCTTCGGTTGGCATTGCAGTGGCCATTTCTCTTTGTTCGTAAGCGGCTACGTGTTTGTGATGTTTTTCAGTGTGCTGTTTGGGTTTGAGCACTTTTCCGATTTTTCCCATGATTAAAATCTCCTATAATTTAAATTGTTATACATTTAATTTATTTGCGGAGTAGGGTTCGGTAAACATTGCCGGACTGCTCTGTTGTTCGTTAAAGCAATGTTCAAACCCCGTGCCAGACCATTAAAAGCGGACATATAGGCAGTTTTTGGTGTCAAAACGGCATAAAATGACAGATATTGAGCCGTATGACAAATTGACATAGGAAGGTGTAGATATGTTTTAATACCCAAACTGCAGTTTTTCACCGCTTTTGATTTTGCCCTCAAGTACACCTTTGTCTATTACAAATTCTTTGGTGGCAAATTCAGGCACGTTGAAACTATACATAAGTTTGCGGTTGTCTTCGGGACTTGCTTGTGGCAATAGAAATGCTTTTTCGGCAGTGCCGTCATCATTGATGTAGGCGATGTATGCTCGGGTGAAAAATCCGTCGTCGCGGCGAGATTCAAACACTATCCAACGCGAATTATGCGACCACGAATGGTAACTTTCAACATCTTGACTATTCGCTTTTTGCAACGGGAATGTAGTATCTTTTTCTAAATCCAACATCCATAAATCAGCTTCTTTGTGCCAAATAGCAAACTGTCCGTAGTTAAACTTGGTGTACAACAGGTATTTACCATCGTATGATGGACGAGGGAAGGCTGTTGTCATAGAGTCTCTAACTGTATTTATAATGGTGTCTACTTTGCCGTCAAACGATGCAGTTTCCGGGTTGAATCCTATTCTGCATATATTGTATCGTGCATCTTTTGTTTCAATGTCCATATTCAAAGCTTCGGCTGTGGTGTAGTAGAGAGTTTTGCCGTCGGGCGAAAACGATGGTTCGGTGGTGAATGTGCTTTCATCATTGAGTTCGGGCGAGGTTATCAGGCGGTTGTTTTTTCTGTCGTAAACAACCACACGCGATTTCATATCAAACACTTCTACACGGTTAGGGTCGCCGCAGTGAAATGTCTGCACAGTGTTGTTTTGCGAATATGCAATGTAATCGCCCGATGGATGCCAATATGGATACACACAGTTGAGTTTGAATTTTTCGGTAACAGCCTTGCATACAGTAAGTTCATCGCCATTTTTAATAATAGTGGATCCAAGATCGCCTCTTACGTGAAACTGCGCCAAATCTGTATTCCCTTTGCAAAACGAGTGGCAGTTTACGCAGTTGGCGTTCAGTAGTCGGTTGTCTACCACTGTATTTTGTTCAAAATTGGTGAGATTGCGGCAGTAGATGCCCATACGGCTGTAAATTCTGTAGCCGGGGGTAATGAGGCGGTAACAGAGGTAAGGGTCGATTTCTTCTTTGGCTACAAATATTTTGAATGGCTTGTATGTGTAAGCCGTGTTGTTTTTGGTTTCGGTTACTTGAATGTTGAGCTCTCCGCCTTTATTCTGCTCAAGAATTTCTCTCCACTTTTCGGGATTGAAGGCAACATAATTTTTCCCTTCAAACACGTATTCTTGATTGTCTTTTGTAATTACCTTAGCTTCAATCCATTGCAGCGAATCCATCGCCGAGGTAGAAAAGTTTAGCGGAGCAATGTTGCAAGGTATAGTTACGCTATTGTAATCGGGATAGAGTGTGGGGGCGTGGTCAATGTTAATGTGCTGTTGCACAGATGGTTTGCAAGCTGCGCACATCATTATCATTGAACCTAAGATAATGATGTATAAATGTTTTTTTAGTATGTAATTGGTGTGGTTCATATTGACTAAATGGATAAGGTTATTACTGAACAAAAGCGTATATATTGGTCTGATTTGCACTTTGCGGGTTTAAGTTTTCGCAGAATGAATAATAAAACCAATATGTGTTGCCGTAGAGCTCTTCTGCTTTTTTAACATCTTTGTTGCCGCCAGTTACCATAAAATTGCAAAAATTTTGAAATTTGTTGGTGAGTGGCGTATTTTCGTTCATTACTTTTTTGAACTCTTCTTGATTGTTGAGACTTAGATATAAAAGTATGGCTTCATAAATATGTATTCCAAGGTCACCTTCTGGACGGTATTGTGAAACAAAATTGTAAAGCTTTTCGATATTTTTTTCTAACAAAAGGGTGCACACGTAATAGTTGAATAATTTATTATTGTGCGGATTGTTGCCCAAAAGGATAAGAATAAAATCTGATTTGTATTTCGGAGTAAAAAATGCGTCTTGTTGTTCAAATACCAAAGGCTCTATCTTCCAATCAGATAACGGCTCTACTTTGTCGGGATTGTTGATGTATTCTAATGCACGGTTTGCCCAAGCACTATAAAACATTGTGTTTTTCAGCTTGTATAAATATCTGTAAGCCAAAGGTTTGTTTTTGCGAATGATGGCTATTTCGGCTAACCGTTTGTATTGACGTGCACTCTTTTGGTGGCATTGTGTGCTTTCTGTGGCATCAATAGCAAGTCGTTCGGCTATATTCATAAGACCGAGACGAAAATAAATCTCACTGTTTACAATACTTTTATCTTGAGAATCAACTTCTTGCGACATAATACCTTCAGTGCCTACTTGCATAAAGTTAAACATTTTGTTGTTTAGCAATCCAAGTTCGTTGAGGGCAATATTTAGGTAACAGTTTGATATTTTTGATGTTGACTTTTGTTTTTCCATTAGTTTTACGATTCCGCCCCAATTTTTGTATCTTGTCATTTTGTCAAGTTGAAAAACAAGAAAAGTTCCCGAATCGTATTTTGTTATCAAATTTATTGTTATACAGATAATTGCAACGGAGTATAGTGCTATATTTACAATTTTGTTTTCTAATTTTTTTACAAAAATGGATACTGCAAAGCAAGTGATTATTGTCCAGATACTTATGAACCATACAGTGCAACTTTGTCCGGGATAACGGTTGAAATCTGTTCCGCAGAATGTGTCGAACAAACTATCGTCTTCCATTATTCTTTTGGTTAGAAGCCAAACAAGCAATAATATGGCAAGATTTGACGCAGCAAATATTCCTGATTTTTTTAATTCAAATACCGAAGCCACACCTATTATATATATGATGCAGCCGAAACCGCCGGTTATCCAATATATTATAGGTGTAAGTATCGACAATAAAAATGTATTTTTAGATAAATCAGTGACTTTGATAGCCAACACTGCCAAAAATAGCGATACGCATCCGCCAAATACAACGTTGAATTCAGTAACCGCTGCCAACATTACTGTTGCACATATTACACTAAGCACATCTGCAAAAAGTGTGTTGTGTTTTTGGATGAGAATGTTTTTGGTAATTAGTTGAGTACCAACAATCAACGCTGTAATTATAATAGCCAGCCAATGCGGATACATAAAAAATTGAACAAAAAAGCAACCGATATAGTCGCTCAATCCACCCGGTCGGAAACATGTGTCGGAAAAGAATTCCCAATCTGACATAAATATTTGTAAACCTTCGTGATAGGCATACATCGGCGAGAAAAATCCCAAAGTGACGATTAAACACACAATCGCCGTGATTATAGATGATATATATTTTTTGATAAACGACATTTCAATTAATTTTTTTGCAAATGTTGAAAAAATATTTGAAACCAACAATTTTATCTTTTAATTTACTTCAAAATCCTAAATTCCACCCTTCTATTTGCTGCTCTACCTTTTTCGCTTGTGTTGTCGGCTACAGGTTTGGATGCTCCGTAGCCCGCTGCGGTGATGTTGTCGGCATTGCAACCGTGCTGAACTAAATAGTTGCGAACCGATTGTGCCCGTTGTTCCGAAAGGGTTTTGTTGTGTTGCTCAGAGCCTTGACTATCAGTGTGTCCCGATATTTCGAGACGAGCCGATGGATTTGATTTCAAGAATGTGGCAAGACGATTGAGTTCGGGATACGATTCAGGTTTGAGGTCGGCTTTGTCTACATTAAAGAAAATGTTGCTAAGCACAATTGACACTTTGCCGGTGAGAATGTCGTCGATGGAATGCATTATAATGTTGTGCTCGATATTCTTGCCGGTTAGCAGTTTTTCGGTGTTGAGATTTCCGCTCACGGGGTAATATCCGGCAAATTCTACATAATAGCCGTAGTTTTTGCCGCCGGGAAGTGTGATGAAATATCGTCCTGTAGATGGGTCGCAGAGTAGATTTCCAAGTATTGCGCCTGTTTCAAGGTCTTCCCATTTGATAGATGCCGGCAGTATTTTGCCTTGAGTGTCGGTTACTTTTCCAAAAATAGAAGCCACTGCCTCGGGACGTTTGTTTGGTGGAAGTTGCGAAACACAGATGTCGCTGCCGTCGCTACTAAATTTTGTGAAAAACACCGACACGCCGTCGGGCATAAGCGAATAGTTGTAGTCATTGTCGGATGTGTTGATTTCTTTGCCGATGTTAACTGGTTCGCTCCACTGTGTCCACGATGTGTCGCTTAACCGGCGCGACATAAACACGTCTAAACGTCCAAGTCCGTAGTGACCGTCGCTGCTGAAGTAGAGTGTTTTCATATCGGGAGCAAGCATCGGACTGCGCTCGGCAAATGGAGTGTTGATAGTGGGTCCAAGATTGACGGGTGCGCCCCATTCACCTTTGGAGTCTTTTACACAAACATAAATGTCGGTATTACCAGATTGCGATCCGTGAAAAGATTCTTCGTGCTGATGATGTCTGCCAATATTGTCGGCGCGGTCTGAGATAAAGAAAATGGCATTGCCGTCGGGTGTGAATGAAGCATCGGCATCCCACGAATTTTGCGAGTTGAGCGCTTCCATTTTTTGCAATGGCGACCATCCTCGATATTGTTTTTTTGAAAAATATATGTCGGAATCTTTGTAAATCAGCAACATATTGCCGTCGGGACTTACTGCAAGCGGAGCTTCGTTGCCAAATAGAGTGTTAAATTCGTTCATTTCGCGAGGTTTGCCCCATTTGCCGTCAATCTGTTTTTCGCTTACAAACATATCTTCGCCGCCGATGTTGTCTTTGCGTCCGTGTCCGCAGAAATAGAGTGTGCGACCGTCGGCTGTGAGTACCGGTGCATATTCGTCGCCTTCGCTGTTGATAACATCTGAAAACGATTTGGAGGCGGTTTTGGTAGATTTTTCGTTCAAAATGGCTATGGTTTTGTCGATTCCTGCTTTTTGATCGGGAAACTTGTCACGATACTCTTTTAATATTTCAGCAGCCTCGTTCCAACGTCCAAAATCCAAATATTGCGACATCATACGCTGTACAGCCACGTAGGCGAGTGGGAGAGGAGCAGCAAGGTCAACATATTTTTTGTAATATTCCTCAACTTCAGGATTGTAGCGCATATGCATCAGCAGTTTTTCTGCCAATTCTGCAGTCTTGTAATCATCGCGGTTTTTGTCGGTGTAAAACGGATAGTCGGGATACTGCTTTGCAAAACGGCGCATCTGAACTATTTCACCTTCGGAGTAAAACTCGTTGCAGAGATTTCGCCATATCTGTTCGTATTTTTGCAGCGCTGTGGAGGCAAATTCCGATTCGGGATAGTCGTCGGCAAATTTTTTGTATCCGCGAAACACTCCTGCACTGTCGACCTGTAGCCACAGAAGTGCACCGAGTTGTTTTTTGGCTTGAGCCACTTCAATGTCGGCACCGTCAAAGTTGGCTATAAACCATTCGTAATCTTGTTGCACGTTGGCTTCCGACACTTTTTTTAATTGCTCAGCGGCTATCTGGTGCATTTTGGCGTTTATGGTTTTGTCGTCGAATCCGTACACGGTGTTGCACACTTTTTTTATATTTGCCGATGCTCTGGCGTAACGATCGTTGGCATTGCGCACCATTCTGAATGCTTTGAGGGCATTGTAGCCGCTGTATTCGGGAGCGTTGTACACCAATCCTATTCCGTACATGGCGGCGAGTGTTTCGTTGCCCTTGTCTAAGGCTTTGGAAAATACCTTGGCTGCGTCTGCATATTTCTGTTTTTCAAGATTGTCGAATCCGGCTTTGAGACTCTGTCCAAACACCGCCGCCGACAAAAACGGTACTATTATTATAAGGAGTAGTTTTTTCATTTTTTTAATTATTATTGCAGCGGCAATTTATAAATAAGATTTTTTTTTGCCAAACTATTTTGTAAATTTGCTTTTGAAAAAATTGTAATAGTATTTATGGCAGGAGTTAACAAGGTGATACTTTTGGGCAACCTCGGACAAAACCCCGACACTCGCTATGTGAGTGCCGATTTGTCGTTTTCGCGACTTTCGCTGGCTACTACCGAGGTAATGACCAATCTCAAAGGCGAACGTGTAACCGAAACCGAGTGGCACTCTGTGGTACTGTGGCGTCATCTAAGCCGTTTTGCCGAGCAGTATCTTCGTCAGGGCGACACCGTTTATGTGGAAGGACGTCTCAAAACGCGCTACATAGAATTAGGTGAAGGTTCCCGTCGCAAGGTTACTGAGGTTATAGCCGAACGTATCGACCTTTTGGCTCATCACGATGCGCCCAAAAACAAAGAGCCTGAGGCAAATAAAGCCGACGGCGACGACGCTCCGGGAAGCGGATTGCCGGGCGTTGATATTGAGAATATTCCGGCTGATATTCCCGGTAGTGACGGTCTGCCATTTTAGTTGTTTTAATTGTTAGAAAATTGGAAATAGATTATATATTAAATTCGGTGATTTTCAGGCCAATGCCTCGTGAGGCTGTGATACTTGCGGGGGTGACGGTTTTGTTGCTTGCCCTTATTGGATGGCTTGCCACTTGCCGTTGCGCATTTTCGGGATTGAGCAAAAACGCCGTTGACACAATCAATTCTACCAACACTCGCAGTGCACGAAGAGTAAGTCGTCTTCTTGCCAAAAAGAAAAAAGTGCTGAGTGCCCTTGCCGCAGCCGAAATGTTTGTGTCGCTGGTGTTTGCAATGTCGATAATGGCTTTTGTAAAATATGCCTCAAACCCGATTAGCGAATATACTGCATTTTTGGATTTTTCGCCCGCTCCATTTTTCCCAACGCTTTGCCTAATTATGGGTGTGGTGTTTATTGTGGTGATGGTGAGTGAGTTGCCTTTTAGAATAATGTCCGACAAACGTAAAGTTAAGTTTGCTCAAAAGTCGGGTTTCTTTATTCCGGTTGTCTGCTTTTTTATGAAACCGTTTTCGATGATTTCGTTGGCAGGAAACAAAAAGCCTTCAGATAACAATGAAGAAATATCCAATGCTATTGACGCGTCTACCAAAAACGGCGACGAAAAAGAGATGCTGCAAAACATTCTCACCTTTGGCGACATTGAGGCTAAGGAGATTATGACTCCGCGATTGGATATTGTGGCGGTGGAAAAAAAGCAGAGTTTTGCTCAACTCAAAAAACTTATTGAAGATTCTAACTATTCGCGCATTCCCGTTTACGAAGATACTCCCGACAATATTTTTGGTATCGTTTACGTGAAAGACTTGATTGAGTTTATCTCTAAAAACGACGATTTTGATTGGAGCCGTCTTATCAAGAGCATTACCTTTGTGCCTGAAAACAAGAAAATTAGCGAAATCCTAAAATATTTTCAGCAAAACAAAAAACATATGGCAGCCGTTACCGATGAGTTTGGCGGCATAAGCGGATTGATTACCATGCAGGATATTTTAGAAGAGATTGTGGGCGAAATCAACGATGAGTTTGACGACAACGATGATTCGTCGTACAAAAAAATTGATCGCAACACTTATATATTTGATGGTAAAACTTTCATTGCCGATGTTTGCAAAACTCTCGGTATCGACGACGAATATTTCGACGACATCAAGGGCGATGCCGAATCGCTTGCCGGTGTAATGCTTGAACTGAGAAAGGAGTTTCCCGAAGTTGGCGAAGTAATTGTATATAAAGATATTAAACTTACGGCAACGTCGGTATCGCTGCGCCGTATAGAAAAAATCAAGGTCGATATTTCGGCTTTAAAAACAGAAAAGAAAAATGATGAAAAATAATTTTATTATTGCCACCGTATTGTTGTTGATATTGCTTTCGGCTTGTACTCAGACTATTACACCTAAGCCGAGAGGATATTTCAGAATATCTTTTCCCGAAAAACATTACGAACGAATATCCGAACAGTTGCCTTATTCGTTTGAAATGCCGCAATATTGCAAATTGGAACAAGAAATCTCGCACGGTGCCGAACAATATTGGACAAACGTGGTTTTTAACAATATGGGCGCCAAAATACACCTGAGTTTCAAGTATATACAAAACAATCTAGACACGCTTATCGACGATTCGCACACGCTGGCTTACAAGCACACAATCAAGGCCGATGCTATCGAAAAAAACTTTTACACCGATGATTCTGCACGTGTGTTTGCTATGGTTTACAACATCAAAGGCAATGTGGCAAGTCCCATTCAGTTTTTTGCAACCGACAGTGTGAAGTATTTTTTGCGCGGGTCGCTCTACTTTAATGCCACTCCAAACAAAGATTCCATAGCACCGGTGCTCGACTTTGTGGCAAAGGATATCACTCAACTTATTGAAACTCTCCGTTGGGAACATTAAATGTTACGCTATGCCTCTGATTAACAATAAAATAGTAACCGACGACCTCTACATTGGGTTTTGGAAAATTTCTGAAACAAGCGAAGAACTTTTTCAAATGCTCTTTCCATATTTAGACGAAACAGAGATTCAGCAATTTAAAAATCTTTCGCACGAACGTCGTCGCTGCGAATGGCTTGCAAGTCGTATTTTGATTTCCAATCTTTTGGGCAAATATCAAAAAGTTTACTACAATGCGCAAGGCAAACCGTTTATCGAAGAAGACTTTAATATCAGTATTACACATAGTTACGACATTGCCGGAGTAATGCTGAGCCGCTGCAAAATTGTGGGTCTCGATGTGGAGAAAATGAATCTTCGCATTCTAAAAGTTGAGAACAAGCTCTTGGAAAAGACCGAATTAGACGAACTTCAAGAACTCGACGACAAAGTGCCTAATCTCTACGTGAATTGGTGCGCCAAGGAGGCTATGTATAAAGCGTACAATATCAGCGATTTGGATATTAAAAGCAATTTTCGTCTCGAATATTTTGATTTTAAACACGAGGGTGGATGTGTGCACGGATTCATTACCAAAGGCGATTTTCGTCGCAAATTGCTGATTCACTATTTTACTTTCGACGATTATATGGTGGCGTGGTGCGCCGAATAAAACTATTTGATAATGAACGTTTTTGATAATTATTTCAATAGCACACAAAAACAGATAGCCATACTTGTAGATCCCGACAAGCATACGCCCGAATCGGCTGCCCATCTTGCTCGCAAGATAGATTCAAGTCGGGCTAATATGATTTTTGTGGGCGGAAGTTTGGTTTCAAATTCTGTTTACGATATTATTGACGCTATCAAATCAGCCACAAACAAGCCGGTAATTCTTTTTCCGGGTTCACCCCACCAAATTAGCTCCAACGCCGATGCTTTGCTTTTGCTCAGTCTTGTTTCGGGACGAAATCCTCAGTATCTTATTGGCGATGCCGTATCTGCCGCTATGACCATCAAAAAATCAGGCTTAGAAACAATACCCACGGCTTACATTCTTATCGACGGAGGCAAATGCACATCGGTTCAGTATGTTAGCAATACCATGCCGATACCTGCCGACAAGGTTGATATTGCAGTGTCTACCGCTGTGGCATCCACGTTGCTTGGTATGAAGGCCATTTATCTTGAAGCCGGTAGTGGAGCGTTGAATCCCGTATCTGCAAAAATTATTTCCGCTGTTAAACAAAATACTGATGTTGCTTTGATAGTGGGCGGAGGATTACGATCGCAAGTAGCTATACAACAAGCCTTTGCCGCCGGAGCCGACATTGTGGTTGTGGGTTCGGCAGTAGAAAATGACGAAGGATTTTTGGATCAGTGTGTATTTTAAACGGTTTTAATACTCGTCGGGATTTTCAAACATTGCGTTGTGATAAACTTTTCCGAAGCGTATTGTAATAAAAAGGTTTGTGATAAACTGCGGATTATCTTTTTGAGCCAGAATCTCAAGTTTCTTTAAAAATGCAGTAAATTTAACACCGGCTTCTAATGCTGTAAGTTTGGTGTCGTGTTTGCCAAATTCAAAACTCAATCCCGCCTTAGCAAACGCACCGGGCACCACGCTCAACTCGCTGAATCCTTTTGAAAAACTCGACTTGCCGAGTATTGTCATTGATGATTGATGGTGATTATTGTCGATGTCGAATTTTTCCGACTTGATTTCGGTTTCGGAATACCAAACTTCGTAATAAATAGGTTTTAGCAATGCCACAGTGGCACCGCCAAAGTAAAACATACGAAATTCTACGCTGTTGAGGTCGTGTTTAAGAAAGAGAGAGCGTTGCCTGCCGCGCGAGTAGAAAAACTCCATACAGAAATTTTTTTTGCCATAGCAATATTGTCCGTAGCCGGAAATGTATGCGTTTGACATTCGGAATTCTTGCGTGTGCTTGATGGTGGCAAATCCGGCATCCCACAAGTTTTTCTTGTATATGCTTACAAATCTTCCTGAGCGGTAGTCGAGCTCGAATCCGTTGGTTTTGGCAGTGGCCGCCAACGACCATTCGTTACGCACGAGTATTTTTTTCTCGGTGTCGATCTCGCCCTGTCCAGATACGTTTAGTGCAAATGCCGATGCTATAAGCAGCAGGCCAAGTTTTTTCATCTCTCTGTCTGTTTTTTTTAATGCTTATCTGCCAATAGTTGTGGTTGACGACTGATATGCCGGACATGCCGGTTTTGAAGAACGGCACGAAGCTAACGCCATACATACTATTGCCAATAATGCCACTATATACAATCTCTTTTTCATAGTGTGATTTTTTTTAGTTATAAATATCAATTGCTTTAAAAAGTACAATATTGTACCATACTTTACAAACGCAAATATACGCATTTTGTTGGTTATTTGAAAAAAAAATTGCGCTTTATTAAAAATTTACTTTTAAAGTGATGTGCAATTTGGCTTGTTTTAGCGGAAGTGTTGCACCGTATTCGCGTCCCAAAGCCCATGCAATATCGATAACGGTGTTTCGCTGAGTGAGCCCTACACCTATGCCTGTGCCCTGTGGCGTGTCGTTGAGTGATTCATATCGGTAAAATGCTATGTCGTAAAAAGCAAATAAGTTGAAACTTTTGTACGGGCGGTATCGCAATGTATTTGACAGTATCAAATAACGGTCGGCAAAAAAATAATTTTCGCTAAATCCTCGCAACGACTTGGCTCCTCCAAAACGATATTTTTCTTGACGTTCGGTTTTGGCATCGCAAAACTTAGCTTTCGACTCGGCATTGGTTTCAAGTTCTAATTTTGAAATTATGGTTTGGTTGTAATGCGCACTCAATCGTAATTCTTGACAAGGTGTTTTTTCGTTGTTGAAGGTGCGTTTGCCAATAGCCGCTCCCACAGTGGTTTTGAGAATGTTTTTGTTCCAGACTCCGAGCCAAATAAGGTCGCCGCCGTAGAGCGTTGACGATGTTTTTGTTATCGTCGAATAGTCGTTTTGTGGTATCAGCCAAGTGGATACTATGTCGGTTTTGATGCTCAGCATATCCGAAAGGGCAAATTCCAACATCGGATTGAGTGCCACATAAACGCATGTGGAGTCTGTTTTGTCGATTTTGGCTCCTCCGCCCGCCGACATTGCCGTGCCGAAAAGATATGGCAGACGTATTTCTGACGATAGTTTTTGAGAATTTTGCTTGTAGCCGTGCCACTCAAAGTTGAATGTTTCGCCCTTGCCGAGAGTGTTGGCAAGTGTGAGTTGAGCGTTGCCCGCCGGAAAGTAGCGGCTGCGTATTTCGTCGTACATTAGGGCAATGCCTGCTTCGGCATAGTTGGCTTTCAGTTTTTCAAGATAAATGTATATGTCGGCACATTGTGGTGTAAATTCTACTTGACTTGGTTGTTTGGTGGTGAGTATGCCGGTTTGCTCTATAAGCGCATCGGCACGAGTTAGTCTTTTTTGTGAAAACACAGCATTGGGACGAAGAAAAGTTGTTCGATAGATGTAGTTCTTTGATATTTTTACACTTGCGGGCAAAAATATGTTTCCGATTTTATACAATGGTCCGCTGTGAATGGAGAAAAACATCATTGCCTTTCCTTCTTTGATTATCACGCTGTCGCATAGGGTTTTGGCAAAGGGGTATCCGTTGTCGGCGTATTTTGAAAGCGAATTATGAATAAATGAGTTGATTTGTGCTGTGTCGCTGTTGTGTCGCCAGAAACGTTGATATTTTGTATTTTGAGCTGTGTCGGCGATGGTGATAGAGTGAATAAACGGGTGCTGAGCCATAGTTGCGGTTGTAACAACTATGAGAAAAACTGCAATTATAATTTTTTTTATTTTTTTTAAAAAAAATATTGACTCGTTATTTTTCACAATATCAATTATTTAGATTAAATTGTTGAGTAATTTGCAAAAAAAATTATACCAAGGGTATTGACAAATAAATAAATATTTCGGATATTTGTAAGAGTAATATAAAACACCTAAATTATGGCAAGCATTATCAAAAACAGCAAGTCGGCCAATGTCCAGAAAGTTGGAAAAGTTAAATGGTACGACACTACAAAAGGCTTCGGCTTTATCGAGAGCGAAGACGGCAACGACGTATTTGTGCATTATACAGGCATTCCGTTTGTCAACGGCAAAAAAGTAAACCTCTCTGACGACCAACGTGTTTCGTTTGAGATTACCGAGGGCAAACGTGGACCTCAAGCCACAAACGTCTCAGTATTGTGATTTTAATTTGTTTTCATTTGTAAACGGTTAAAGGTTAGACATGAAAGGCGGGAATTTTCCCGCCTTTTTTGTATTCTTGATATGTGAATCAATGTCTATTTTTTAGCTGTGATGATAATGTCGCAAGCAGTGTTGCGGCCTTTGTACGATGTGGTAAAATCGCTGATCTCTTTAGCTGTGATGTTGATGTTGCGTGCGCGGATAAGCGTGAGGCTTGTGTGAGCGTAGAGGTAGTCAAGACCTGCAGCTGTGATTTTAGAGTCGGAGCAGTCGATTTCGCGGAGAGTTTTTACGTTTTGCAACGGACGAATTGTTGCTACATTGGTGTGGGATACGTTGAGGTATGCAAGCATACGAGAGTATTGCAAAGGAGTAACGTCGCTGATACTTGTTTCTGAGCAGTTGAGCGAGTGCAAGTTGTTTTTCTCAAGACCTGCCAATGAGAAAAGCGAATGGTTTTGCGATACGTCGAGGTCTTCCAATTTGGGAAGTTTTGCAATTACCAACAAACGGTTAACTGTGCAGTAATGAACGTCTAACTTTTTGAGTTTTATGAGGTTCTCAAGCGGACTAAGGTCTTTTACCATAGTGTTGCCGCAGTTGAGTTCTTCAAGGTCGGTAAGCTCTGCCAACTCTTTGATAGATGTAAGGTTGTCGTTGTCGGAGCAATTGAGATATTTGAGACTTTTCAATCTGTTGATACCCTGAAGGCTCGAAATTCTTGTTCCGCTTACGTCTAAGTAACGGAGTTCGGGCAAACCTGCTATCGGACGTATATCTGTAATTTCGGTGTGTCCGGCGCAAGAAAGGTTCTGAATGTTAACAATCTGTGCAAGTTGTTCGTCGGTGGGGTCTTGGTCTTTGCCTTTAAGTTCTTGCTCCTGAAATATTTTCTTCCATTCGGGCGAGAGGCTGTTCCACCAAGAGCGGTAGTTCGTTTGTGCCAACAAGCTGTTGGTAGCTGTGAGCATTACCGTTAGAATTGCGAATGTAAATAATTTTTTCATAATTCAACCATATTAAAATTTGTTATTTATTTTTATTAATGTCAATGATATAACGTAGAAGACTGCTTAAACCCTAATTGGCAACTTATAAAAAATGTTAATAGCTGCCTGTGCTGCTGCTGGGCACATCGAAAAGTGTGGGGTAGTCTTCGTCAAATTTTTTCAGCACTTTGGTCATCACTGCCTCGCGAATAAACTTGGCTTTGTTGCTAACCTTGTACTTTTGACAATAGTTGACAAAAGCCTGCATCTCAAAGTCGTTGAGCACTATTTCGATACGGTGCCTGCGTTTATATTTTTGTATATCTTCTTTGGTCTTTTTGGGTTTTTTAACAGCCATATTGCTTGCGTTTTTATCTTTTTCTTTTATCGTAATTGTTGTAAAAATGTTTCTACTTTGTAGTTACAAATATAACGTATTTATTCAATTTTCCGTAATAAAATCTTGTTTTTTTATCTCTTTTTTTTCGGGGCAACGATTTTTCCACAGCAAATAAAGCAATGTTGCCACAGCTGCTGTGCTGATTACTGCTATTGGAATAAATGTTACAACGCTCTGATTTTTATCTATTTGTATTTCGTTTCCTGTAAAATAATTAGCTGTTATTGCCACAAAATTGTTGAAAAAATGCGCTGCCACCGGCACTATTATGTTTTGTGTGCACACAAGCATATATCCGAGCAAAAAGCCCAAGAGCAGTCGCGGCAAAAATCCGTAAAACTGCAAATGAAATGTGCTGAACAGCACCGCCGTAATCACTGCCGCCCATATGGGGTTGATGCTTCGGGCTATTGTGTTTTGCAATGTGGCGCGAAAATACAACTCCTCGCCAATGGCGGGCACCAATGCCATCACTATTATATTAATAAGGTATGTGCCAAAATTATCGGTTACGAGAATATTTTCGGTAATGGCTTTGGCGCGGTTTTCTTGAATACGCATCCACTCTTCTATGCCCGACATACTTTCGGGCAGTGAAAGGTGCGAGTTTACAGCGGTTAAAAATTCGGCAAGGGGCAATGCTGCTGCCATTGCGGCAAGTGAAAAAAACAATGGTTTGATTTTCAAACTGCGATTGATACAGAATCCCTCTTTAACATTGTTGTGAAACATCATTGCACACAGCCACGCCGGAACAATAAACATTATGGATGATGTAACTATCTGATATATACGTACAAAAGTTGGCGTGGACGCAGTTTGTTGATAGTCGATGCCCGCCGCCGACGAATACCACAGGTTTATCAGGCTACCAACTACCACAGCCGTCATTACACAAACCAATGTAACGAACAGCAAAATTCCTATCCTTGCTAATGTTCCAAATTGCTTAAACATAGTTGAAATCTGTAATTTTGCGGCAAATATAGTATTTGATGAGAAATTATTGAGATTTTTTTTGTTTTTCTCGTAAAAAATCTTGATATTTGATAAACTTAAATTATTTGTATTTTTACTAATTAAACTTTCAAAAATGAAAAAGATTTTATTGTTAATAGCCTTGACATTGTGCGTGTTACAAGGATTTTCGCAGCATCGTGGCGGACGCGGCGGCTATGTCAATTGGATGACAATTGCAGTTAAAGGCGGCGCAGGCACGTTTATGATGCTCAATCAAGACCTCAAAAACACCGAAGGATTTACTCTTGAACAGTTTTCTCCCTCGTTTTGCTTTGGCGGACGATATGGAATTGTTTTTGGCAACTACGTAGGTATCTCGTTTGAATACCTTGGAGGCGGCTTTAAGCAGAATTTCAACTATAAAGAAGCCGATGTTACCAATAAAGGCAACTATAAATTTGGCTGCACCGATATGTTAGCATTGCTCCGCTACACAGGCGAATACGGTTTTTATGCCGAGGTTGGTCCTAAGTTTACCTCTATCAAAAAGGCTGAATATACTTACGATGACGCTTCCGGTTTGGATATCAAGCCGATGTTTAAAGACAAGCTTGTGTCTATCGCTTTTGGAATGGGTTTTATGCCTTACAATGGCGACCGTGTTCAAGTAAGTCTCGGAGCAAGAGCTTCTTACGGATTTAAAAACATGGTGGAGGATGAACAACAGCCTTTCGCCGCTTTCAACAATAATATAACCACCGAAACCAAACAGTTGAATGTTCAAATACTCTTAGAAGTAAACTACTTTTTTGCTAAATTTGGAACAGCCAACTGCGGACGTCACGGAATCGAATTCTTTAAATAACAGAATATTATGACACAAAAGACATTAGACTCGCTCGACTTTACCGTTAAAACTCTCGACGGCAAATGCACTATTCCATCGCCACTCAACCTAAAAAATGCCGACGGCGATGATGAGTACGATTACGTAAAAGACGGCGAAAGAATACTTTACGATGCTTCTACCAAAAGCCTCGAAGATTTTAAAAAGAAGGGCAAAATGCCTATTTCGTTTGAAAAGGCTGGTCCTAAGGAAAAGATTTATTTTCAGCCCGACAAAACCAAGGTGGCAATTGTTACTGCCGGAGGACTCTGTCCGGGACTCAACAATGTGATCAAAGGTCTTGTAACACAGCTTAATCAGCGTTACAAGGTTCATAATGTGGTTGGTATCAGATACGGTTTTCGCGGATTTACTCCCGGATTCGACCTTGTGCCGCTAACATCCGAAATTGTTGACCGTATTCACCTTCAAGGCGGAAGTTTCCTTGGTTCGTCGCGTGGCGAACAACCTTCGGATATGATTGTAGACGTGCTTCAACGTCAAAATATTAATATCCTCTTCTGCATAGGCGGCGACGGTACTCTGCGTGCTGCCAAATCTATTGCCGAGGAAATCAAAAAACGCGGTCTCAACATTGCTGTAGGCTGTGTGCCCAAGACAATCGACAACGACATCAGCTTTATCGACAAGAGTTTCGGTTTTGAAACAGCCTTCTCGGTTGCATCAGAGATTGTTATCAACGCTCACAACGAGGCTAAGGGTGCTTACAACGGCATTGCAATGATTAAACTTATGGGTCGCGATTCGGGATACATTGCTGCCAATACAGCACTAGCCACCGGCGAAGCAAATTTTGTGCTTATTCCTGAAATGAAATTCGACCTCTACGGACCCAACGGATTTATTACCAAACTCCGCGAACGTCTCGAAAAACGCCATCATGCTCTTATTATCGTTGCCGAGGGTGCTGGTCAGTTCCTTTTTGAGGGCGACAACGTAGAGCGCGACGAAAGTGGAAACGTTAAGTATCAGGATATTGGTGTTTTCCTCAAAGCCAAAATTTCAGAACATTTTGCTAAAGACAAACCCACATACTTGCACCATTCTATCAAGTATATCGACCCGAGCTACATTATCCGCTCGTCGCCTGCCAACAGCAACGACAGTAAGTTCTGCAATCTTCTTTCGCTCAACGCAATACACGCAGCTATGGCGGGAAAGACCGAGTTTGTGGTAGGTCACTGGAACGGCAATTTTACCATTCTGCCCATCTCTGCCACCGTGGTAGAGCGCAAGCGTATCAACCTTGAGAGCGAGCTTTGGGGCAACGTGCTTGAAATCACAGGTCAGCCCATCAAAATGATAGCCAATCCCGACGAATCAGCACAATTAGACTACATTCCCCCTCAAAGCAAACCCGCCGCAAAAGGCAAAAAGAAGGAGATTGATTAATCAAGATAAGAAATTAGGGGAAATTTTCCCAACATTTCCCCTAATTTCCCATCTTTTACTAATAATAAATTGGATAATCGCCCCACGGCACATAAACCGGTTTTGGGGTTATGCTGTCGTAGATAACTATGGTTTTGAGTAGGCGGGAGGTGAGCACAATGTTGCCACTGCCGCCGATAACGTTGGTATGCATTTTAACCGAACCGGTAATTTCTTGATTGTCAAATGTTCCGGCGCGATAGTTGTTGACGGCTTTGTAATAATAATAGGCGTCTTCGTTGATTGATTCTATGCCAATGGTTTCGGCGTAATAATATCTCGTGTGGTTAAGGTCTGATGAATCTTCTTCGTGAAACTCCTCTGTTTCAGGTATTATTACCGACGGTTTATATTGGTCGTCTTTGTAAGAATAGTCTAATCCTGCAATTTTGTAGTATTTCATATTGCATTTTCCGCCTGCAAAACGTGCATTTTTAAACACGTGACATTCATTGTCGATGCCGTCCATCATTTCGGTTTCTACCTTGAACGCTTCGTCGGTAAGGAGTAGTTCGCCTTCGTAATTGAGTTTTGCAGAAATCACGTCGGTTTGTTGTGTAGTAACAGTAGAATCGCGATCATAAATGGTGTAGGTATATTGATATGTTTTAGAGCAATTGGTCTCGGTGTATAGTCGGTAGTAGTTTTTGTCGGCTGATATATCATTGAAATTTAGATTGAAACGAAACATATCGGCATAATATGGTTTTTCGTCGTAATATTCGTGGTAGGGGCGGTCTTTTTCGATGGTATAATCAATTCCAAAATCAGATATTTTGGTGGGCATAACTCCTTCAGAATAAGCGTGTTTGTTGCCGTGATAAATATCGAAACGTACTTTGTCGCCATCGCGGAGAATGGTGGTTATGGGGTAACGACCTGCTACGGTGTCGGCTGAGGTTACAATCTCTTTAGTTTCGCCGTTTACCGAAAGTTCTACACGGGCATCATTGATTTTGGTGGCACGTTCCATACCTGTTTCGGTAACGAAAATGAAGTTTATATCGCTGTCGGTGTAGATAAATCCGTTGGCACAGAGCACTCCAACAGTGTTTTTGGCGTTGAGGTCAATATCTTCGGTGCATGCTGTGGCTAATGTTAATATTGATAGTATGATCAAAAGATTTTTCATAGTAATTAAGCTTTTAGAATTTGTAAGTAAAAGTAAATGAGGGTATTATTGGCAGAATTGTGATTTTGCGCAATACATGTTTATATTTGGGGTTGCTTGGGTCGGCAGGGTTGTATTCTTCCTTTACGCGCGAAAATGCAAAGTTTGGATTTTTGGCGTTGTAGGCGTTGTATACCGAAACGTTGAAAATTCTTTCACAGTGTTTTTTCTGTTTGTGAAAATTAATGCCAACGCAAAGAATGTGCGATGCCGGCAGTTCGTAATTGTTACGGTTTTCTACATAATCGATTGTTTCGCTGTTGCTTGGGTCGATTACGTAGTCTTGCCCGTTCCAATACGTTTTTTGCGTTACATCGTTAGGAAGCATAATGTTTTCTTTTGATAGTGAGATAGTTGCATGTGCGCCTGAGAAGAATGTCCAGTTGGCATCAATGTCGATATGGTCGTTGATTTTTTGCGAATACACAATGCCGATGTTGTGACGACGGTCGTAGGCAAAGGGGAAAGGTTTGCCAAAATTAACTTGCGAATCGGCATCAAAATCGCGGTCGGCTTTTGAAAGTGTGTACGAAATCCATCCAGTGGCTTTGCCTTCGGTGCGTTTTGCGAGTATTTCAATGCCTTTTGACTTGCCTTCGCCCATTGCCACCATATCTTGCCATTTTCCCGAAAAACCATAAAAACTCATTCCGTCTTTGTATTCAAGCACGTTGTGAAGTTCTTTGTAATAGCCTTCTACCGAAAATTCCCATCCTTTCAACTTTGTGCAATAAGCACCTACGGAATATTGGTCTGCTGTTTCGGGTTCTATGTTTTTGGTAATTGGCACCCAAAGGTCGGTGGGCAATGCAATTTGCGATGAAGTAAGCAAGTGAACGCATTGACTCATACGAGTATACGATGCTTTGAATGTCCAAAACGGTGTGGCTCTGTATTTTAATGAAAAACGTGGTTGGTAATTGTGGTATGCTTTGTCTTGCACTTTAAACAATGTGTAGGCAAATCCGGGTATGGCTGATATCTTGTTGGTAATTTTCCATTCGTCTTCAATGTAAATAGATAACTCGTTGGCATAGATAGTTTTGCCTCCGGGAACTACTGTTGAGGTATCGATATTATCTTCGGGAAATTCAGATGATTTCGACTTAATTTTTGATAATGATGTTTCTGGTTTGAATTCGTGGTAAATGTAATTGAACCCGTATTTTATGGTGTGTCGGTCGGTGGCCATAAAGTCAAAATCGCTGGCTACGCCATAGTCGATAATCGATGAATTGTATTCTTGTTTTGAATACTCTTCGCGCCATGCATAAGGACCTTCGCTACGATCGTCGAATTCGGAACCTACTGCCATTTTGTATTTGTTGTAAGATATTGTGGTATTGGTAAATAGTCGAGGCGAAAACACGTGATTCCATCGTACGGTAGAAATTAAATTGCCCCAACGGAGATAGATTTTATCATCGCTTTTTTCTGCAAATGTGCCTGTTAATTGACGCCCGGTGCTGTCGAAATATGTTTCTTCGTATTTGTCTTTGTACTTGTCTCTTATCCAAAGTTTGTCGATGCCTCGGTAAAAACTTACATAAAGTCGATCTTTGTCTCTGAATTTGTGGTTTACTTTGGCGTTGACATCATAAAACCAATAGCCTGTGTTCATTTTTTCATCGTCGTCTAAATTGGATTGGGCAATACGCATTATGGGCCACATCAAGAGCGACATGTAAGTGCTTCGTGCTGAGAGCGAAAACGATGTTTTGCCTTTAACTATTGGTCCGTCGATATTGAATCGTGAGGTTAAAAGTCCAATCGAAAAACTTGAATGATAGTTGTTCATATCGCCGTCTTTGGTGCGCACGTCGATTACAGATGAAACTCTGCCGTTGTACCTTGCCGGAAACGATGATTTATAGAATGTTACCTTTTTTACGGCTTCGGGGGTAAATACCGAAAAAAATCCAAAACAGTGGTCTACTTTGTAAATTGGCGCACCGTCTAAGAGTATTAGATTTTCGTCGCCGCTGCCGCCACGAACATATAGCGATGACGCTCCGCCTACTCCTTGCTGCACACCGGGTGTAAATTGAATGGCTCGCAAAACGTCGGTTTCGCCCAAAAGCGACGGTGTATGCTCTATTATTTTTACGGGAATATCAAGCGAACCCATTCCTGTGGCTTGAATGCCCACATCTTCGCGTTGAGCGGTTACCACAACTTCCTCTAACTCAATGTTGTCTGAAAGTTGAATGTTCATAAGCGTGTCTTTGGTGAGGTTAATTTCCACGGTTTTGGGAGTGTAGCCCACGTATGAGAAACTCAGATTGTGAATGCCCTCGTTGAGAGTGATGGAATAAAATCCAAAAACGTTTGTGATAGTACCTTGAAGTGTCGCCTTGTCGTAAATGGTGGCTCCAATGGCGGTTTCAGAGGTTTTTTCGTCGGTAACATATCCGCTGATGGTGTACTTTTTTTGTGCGGACGATGTGCTTGCTAAACAGATAATTAGCAATAACGTCAATGAAAATTTATTCATGTTCTCAATAATTAGTTTGTTAGATTTAAAGCACAAATGTATATAATTATTTAAAAACACCTTATCTTTGTCACCAAAATCAATCGTCAAAGTATAATGAAACCAAAACTGCCACTTGTAAGTTACGAAGTTACAATGAGTTGTAACCTAAAATGCCGTTTTTGTTACAATCATTACAAAAACACAGGCGAAACTCCGCAACATTCGTCTTACAAGATTGCCGACAACACTTTGCGACGGATTTTCAAGGTGTTTGACGTGGGGCAGATTACTTTTACCGGCGGCGAACCTTTTACTGCTGAGCGTTTTGGCGAACTTGTGCTTACTGCCCGACTAAAAGGCGCTACAGTGAGCGTGATTTCAAACGGCAATTTTGCGCCGGTGGAAAAATATATCGAACTCACCAAACTCGGTGTCACTCTTTTTGAACTGCCTGTGCATAGTTACAATCCCGACGTTCACGACTTTATGACCCGTGTGAAGGGTTCGCATCAAAAGTCGCAAAATATTATTTCCGCACTTAAAAATCAAGGAGTTGAGCCAACGGCGGTTTTGGTGCTTACCAAATACAACACCGAAAATTTGGCTGAAACTATTCGCTATATTCATTCGCTCGGCATCAATAGAATGATGCTCAATCGCTACAATATCGGCGGCGAGGGCGTGCTAAATCCTTCGGAAATTATGCCTTCGGAAACTGAGTTGAAAAACGCTTTTAATGCTATTTCTGATGAGGCGTTGAAGTTGCAAATGTCGGTTTTTTCGAGTGTATGTACACCGATTTGTATCTTAAATCCTGCTGATTATAAGGGAATTAGGTTTTCGTCGTGCTCGTTCGACATTTCGCGCCGTCCCGTAACTATCGACTATCTTGGCAATCTTAGATTTTGCAATCATTCGCCTGTGATTTTGGGCAATATTCACACCGATACACCCGAAAAGATTTTCAGCAATCCCGCCGCCAAAGTTTGGGAAACCGTTGTGCCCGACTATTGCAAAAATTGCGGCAAGTTTTCGGCTTGCAAGGCGGGATGCCGCGCCGCCACTCAACAATGCGGTATGGATCTCGACAAACCTGATCCTATAATATTTTATTACCATCAAAACTAACTATGGATTTTATCGTAGCCCTCAAAGAACACCGTTATTTAGGCTTTTTGCTTGTGCCTCATTTTGTGGAATTGTCGTCTACTGGCGCACATTATGATATTAGAGAAAATGTGGTGTCAGACGATGTGCGTTCTTTTCCCGACCGCTATACCGCTGAACAAAAACAGATTGCGATACTTGCTTCGGAATGTTCCGAAACTAACATCACTAAAAGTTTCGGCGGACGAAAGTGCGCCACTCCTCAAGAGTTTTTTGCCACGCACGATGCCAAGTATATCGACGAATATGTGCGTCCCGTTATTGATAAAAAAATAGTACAAATTCTCAACATCTGTCGCACGGCGCATATTGGAGTTTTTTACAAAGACCCCGGACTCAAAACCGTGCTTATTGACGACCGTATAGAATTTGCATCGCAAAAGGCTGAGGCGGTTTTCAACTTTGTGCGCACTCCCAACGAAACTCAATATTTCCTTACTGTTAAATATAAAAATCAGGTAATCAATCTGTTAAATAAGTATATTTATGTGCTTTCGTATTCGCCGTGTGTATGCGTAATCAAAAGGCGTATCTTTTTTTTCGACCATATCGATGCCAAAAAACTTGTGCCTTTTACCACCAAACAGTATATCCCTGTACAAAAGCGAGTTGAGTCGCAATATTATCAAAAATTTATTCTCAACACCATCAAAGAGAATTATATTGTTAATCCGTCGGGTTTTAGTATTGTAACTCAACATCCTGAACCTAAGGCAGTTCTAATGGTGGAGCACGATTTGGAGGGTTATACTGTTTTTGTGCTCAAATTTAGATACAACGGCATTGATTTTCTTGCTACAAGTCGCAACTTGGTGGTAGTTAAGTTTATAGATAACAACGGCGATTATTCTTTTACCAAACTTGTGCGCAATCTCGATTACGAACAAGAGGTGGAAAATGCCGCTTATGATATTTTTAAAACTCGCCTCAACCCCGGCACATACCGCATCAAGAGCGATGCCAACGACCCGAAAATTCAAGAGGCGTTTGCTATTAACTGCCTAAATAACAATAAGGAACAACTTGTTCAGGCGGGCATTATCATAGAGCAAAACCTTAGTCAAAAAAACTATTACACCGGCGGCATTCGCTTGGATATGAAGGTGAAAAATCGCACCGATTGGTTCGACATCTACGCCATTGTAAAACTCGATGGTTTGGAGATTCCTTTCGTGTCGCTTAAATATTACATTATCAACGATATACACGAATTTACCTTGCCCGACGGTCGTGTAGTGGTGCTTCCCGACGAATGGTTTGAGCGTTTTAGGGATATGTTTGTGTCGTGCAATGTGGACAAGGAGAGCGGACAAATCATTCTCAAACGTTATCAGTATCTTGCGTTGCTGTCGTTGCCGTTGGAATCGTCGGAACAGAATGCAGTGAAAGAACTTGAACAGCGGATTTCTAATTTTGACAATCTGCCGATGGAAAAACCGCTGAATATCAATGCGCAACTGCGTCCGTATCAGATTACTGCGTATAATTGGCTCAAAATGATGCGCGATTACAATTTCGGTGCGTGCCTTGCCGACGATATGGGTTTGGGCAAAACTCTCTGCACACTTTCGGTGCTTGCCAATAGCGTTCTCCTTACCGACGACAGCACCTGCCCGGGCGAACTTTTTACTATCGAACACAAAATTCCGTCGCTTTTGCTTGTTCCTAAATCGTTGATATACAACTGGAAAGCCGAAGCCAAAAAGTTTGCTCCTCAGTTGAAAATTATTGAATATTCGGGCTACAACCGTCAACAACTTGTGCGCTCGTTTAAGTATTACGATGTGGTGATTGCGGGATATTCTATCCTTCGAAACGATATCGAATATTTTGAAAAACAGGAGTTTAACTATGTGGTTTTAGACGAAAGTCAAATGGTGAAAAATCCGCTTTCAAAAACCTATCTCGCCATTATGAATCTGCGTTGCCGTCACCGCCTAACGCTTACGGGTACGCCGCTCGAAAACTCTCTCACCGACCTTTGGAGTCAGATGAATTTCATCAATCCGGGTTTGCTTGGTTCTTTGCAGGTGTTTAAAAAGCGTTTTGTGTTGCCCATTGAGCGTGCCAACAACGAAGCCGCATCCGAAAAACTTCAAAAACTTATTTATCCTTTTATTCTTCGTCGTACTAAGCAACAGGTACTCAGTGATTTGCCCGAAAAAATAGAACAGACAATCTTCTGCGAAATGACCGACACTCAAGCCGAAATATACGAACGTGAAAAATCGAAGGTTCGCAATCAACTTATCGACTTGATGGACAAGGGTTTGCTATCAAATTCTACTATGGATGTGATTCAAGGTCTTGTAAAACTTCGTCAAATTGCCTGCAGTCCCGCCCTTGTAGACAATACCTATCAAGATGGCAGCGGCAAAACCGATGAAATTATGATGATGCTTCAAAACGTTGTAGACCAAGGACATAAGGTGTTGGTTTTCTCCTCGTTTGTAAAGCATTTAGATTTGATAGCCAATGAGTTGCAATCGCGCGGATTAGATTATGCAATGCTTACGGGGCAAACCGAGGAGCGTGAAAACGAGGTGGAAAAATTTCTCTCAAACGATGATGTGCCTGTGTTTTTGATTTCTATCAAGGCTGGCGGCACAGGTTTGAACCTTACCCAAGCCGATTATGTGTTTATTATCGACCCGTGGTGGAATCCCGCCGTAGAGGAGCAAGCCATTGCCCGTGCACATCGTATCGGTCAGAAAAACAGCGTGATGGTTTACCGATTTATCTCTGCCCGCACTGTGGAGGAGAAAATTCAAGTGCGTCAACAAAAAAAGGCGGGACTTGCAGCGGCGTTTGTTAATGAAACCACGCTGTTTAATCCCGCACTTAAAGAAGATGTTCTGGATATCTTGGAATAACGACTTATTCGGCGTCGTTAACTTCCTCAGAATCTGTGCCTAAACGTTCGTCGAAAATGTCGGCGATGCGATTGTATTCTTCCTCGTCTTCAATGCTTTCGAGGATTTCTTCGTCGCCAGATTTTGAAAGACGCATAATAACCACTTCTGTTACATTGTCGTCGTCGGCTTTGTCGTCGAGTTCTTCGGGGTTTTCAAAGTAGGGCAGGAGAGCGTAATACTCTGTGCCATTGTCGGTTATCATATCAATGATTTCAAAATCGTGATTGTTTCCTTTTTCGTCTTCAAGACTGATTACTTGAATTTCGTCGTCTTCGTTGATTTCTTCTGCGCTCATTGTAAATGGGTTTTAAAATTTGTGATGTGCAAAGGAAACAATAATAATGCTAATTACAAAAATTATTTTTCATCTCAACGAAGATACTTCTATTTTTGGGTCATAAAGTTAAAGAAACTGTCGATACATTCAATTTTCGCTTTGTTGGGCAGGTCGATGAGTTTCGCTCCGTTGTTGAACTCCATAATGCACTTTGTACCAGGCTTGTATTCAGTCCATTTGGGAAGTCCCGAGCCGTTGGGGTTGCCGCACGATTTGGCAAAGTTTACCCAATATTCCTGCATTATGTCAGATACTTTTTTCTCCTCGGGATATTTGTCGGCTTCCTCGTCGAACGCTCCGCTCAGATACATACAGTCGTCGGCGTGCGCTGCTCCACGTCGGTTGCCTTGAGCATATACGGTTTTCTCAGATTTTTGAGCCAGATATGCCACATACACAGGACTTTTGCCTGTTTTTGTCTGCAAATTTGCCCAAGCGTATGCCGGCCATCCGAAACTAACGTCACGACCTAAATCACGCATACTGAAAAGACATTCTTCGTCGGTGTTGCCCGGGTAATGATACCTGATGCTGTCAACCCAATTTTGAGGAAATCCCATGCTATTGATTACTGTTTCGTATGCGTCAACGCTTACCGATTCGTAACTTACCGCACCTTCGTCGCTATTGTGCATAATAAGCACAGGCACGTCGTTGTATTCGCCTTTCTCATATAGGTTGTAGAGCGATTCGGGAATCACATAGCCGTCGATAACGGGCATTGAGGGATAGAATACTCCATTGCCTGTCAACGCTTTAGCATCCATCTTGCGCATCTCAGCAATCGATTTTGCGTTAATCCTTTCCATATAACTTTTGGTTTCTTCCAACATATTACTCTCGGTGTATGTTCCCATATTCATTTTAGCAATGTACGAACCGCTCTGGCTGATGCAGGCGCAGAATAATCCTTTGGCCAGTGGCGAAGCACAAAGAACGTTGCAGCACATAGCACCCGACGATTCGCCAAAGATTGTAACCTTTGAGGGGTCGCCGCCAAAGTTCTTGATATTGCGTTGAATCCATTTGAGTGCGTAAATCTGGTCGAGTATGCCGTAGTTGCCAGAGTGACCTGTGGGCGATTCTTTTGCCAATTCGTCGCTTACAAGGAATCCCAATTCGCCGTTGCGGAACTCGATTGAAACTGTGATTACACCTCTGCGTGCGAGGCTCTCCCACAATGTTCCGCCGTAATGCTCGGTTGAAAAACTGCCTCCGTGAATGTAAACCATCACGGGCAACTTGTCGTTGACGCTCTTGGCAGGGGTTACCACGCTCAGATAGAGGCAGTCCTCGTCCATCATATCGTATTTAATGTAACTTTTTTCGGGTTGAGGAGGCCATTTGGCTACGTCTTCGGCTTTCAATACGCCTTCCCACGGTTTTACAGGTTGAAGCGGTTTCCAACGGAGGTCGCCCAAAGGTGGTTCGCAGTATGGAATTGCCTTATATACAGCAAGATCGTTGCCATCGAGAATGCCTTCTACCTCGCCGCCTTCTACGTGTGTTTTCAATATTGGCTGCGCTGTGCAAGCCGTAGTCACCATTAGTCCGAGTAATAACAAATTAAATAACTTTTTCATAAAGAGTCAATGTTTAATGTTTAACATACTTATGAAAAAACATCAAACGTGCCATTTGTGATAATGTTTTGATAATGAGTTATTTGTGCTTTAATAACAGTTGTGAAATTGTAAAATATTTTTACACTTATGTAAAAATCTATTACACTATGGGTTTACAAAATTAGTTTTGCTGACTCTCTTTTTTGTTGTTGGCATTGTGGCGCACAATCACGTCGGAGAGGAGGTCTTTGCGGGTGATGGCGATGCCTTCTTTTGGAAAAATGTCGCTACCCGACGATTCGGTAATGATAAGTTGCTGTATGGTAGTGATATACGAATCGTTGCCGTTCTTGTCTGTAATCTGACGGGTTTCTTCGCCGATGCAACTTTGCAGATACCATTTGCCGTCGATGGGCGTGTAGTTAACGTGGTATGCCATACGGCGGAACACCATATCCACGGTTTCGCCCTTGCGGTTTTTGGCGGTGAGTTTTTTGCCGTCGGGGATAATTTCAAATTCGAGACGTGCTATGCTTTTGCTCGTTTTTTCAATAAACATTTTGCCCGAATATTTGATGCCGGGGGCGTTTGATTTTTTGTCGAACTGAATTACAAGAAATACGCCCTGGTCGGTGGAATCTTTGCCAACATATTGAAAATCATAGTATTTAGAAGCGTATGTGGATATAAATTCCTTTCCGCGGTTTACAAAATCAAGTTCGATAATGTTGAACGGACCGCCACGGAGTTTTAGCAAAATATCGTACTGCTTTTTCGACATCATTTTTCTGCCCTCAGTTACTGCCATTTTGTTTTTGCTAACATCCGAACCTCCTGATTTATAGATGTTAAGCATAGCCTCGTCGCGTGCAACAAACGAAGAGTCGGCGTAATAACTTTCGCGGTAAAATGCCTTGTAGAC
>JAGCVU010000224.1 GCA_017962175.1 Bacteroidales bacterium
AGCCCTATCTTAAAAAATACCCAAAAAAGTTGCAAGTAAATCATTTCTTATCCTCCTCTGTTTTAGATGGTTGCGAGGCTGTTTTGCCAATTGTTGCGCGTGCCCAAATTACGCCGCCCACTATTGCCGCAATTATCAGGTACATTGGCGAAACGCCCAAAAGGCATATCAAAAGGCAGGTAAGTATAGGTATCCAAAATGTTGATTTGGTGAGTTTTGCTTTTTTGAGCAAATTCAATCCCGGAACAAGGATAAGTGCTATAACGCACGGACGGATGCCTGCAAACACGTCGTTCACTACCTTGTAGCCGTTGATGTTTTGTATAAACGCGGCTATCACCACAATGATAATCATCGAGGGCAGCGCGGCGCCGAGCATAGCAAACCCCGCTCCCGTTTTTTTGGCAATTTTAAACCCAGTGTAGAGCGCCATATTAATGGCAAAAACTCCGGGCAGCGACTGCGCAAGGGTGATGCACTCCGTAAACTCGTCGTCGGTCATCCAACGGTGACGCTCTACCAAGGCATTTTTTACCAGAGCAATCATAGCGTAGCCGCCGCCAAAGGTAAACGCACCGATTTTAAAAAACTCCCAAAACAATTTTAAAGATAGGATATTCATCTCGTTAAAAATTTTGCAAAAGTAATCATTTTTTGTGAGCACACCTTATATAATTATCTGGCGTGTTATCATTATGCAAAAAAATGCGCAATACTGAATATTTATGCAGCGTTTTTGCATACATTGTAAGTGGTATACTTAAAACAGATTTACACAAAGCACTATTATACAAGCATTTAAAAATTTAATAATAAATTCACTATTCAATATTTGCATATTTATTTTAAAAGCCATTACTTTGCAGCCTATTATTAAAAAATATTGACAGTTATCAAACAAACAAAACGTTAAAACTCAATAATTTGACAAAAAAATGACAGACCAAGACGAAATCATAGTAAGAACCGCCGTTGAGTCGGACAGCAAATACTCGCAAGAGATAGTAGACGAAATGGCAAGTTCGGCAAAAGCCCGTGGCACAGGTATCGCAAAACGCTCGCCCGAATACGTCTCAAACAAGATGAAAGAGGGTAAAGGAATTATTGCATTAACAAAAACCGGTCTGTGGGTAGGTTTCTGTTACATAGAGAGTTGGGGTCACGAAAAGTTCGTTGCCAACTCGGGATTGATTGTAAATCCGGCGTTCAGAGGACGAGGCGTGGCAAAGGCTATCAAATTCAAGGCTTTTGATCTCAGCCGCAAAAAATTCCCCACCGCCAAAATCTTCGGACTTACAACAGGTCTGCAAGTTATGAAAATCAACAACGAACTCGGCTACCATCCAGTGCCGTTTTCGGAACTCACCGACGACGACGAATTTTGGAAAGGCTGCCAAAGTTGCGTAAACTTCGGAATATTAACCTCTAAGAACCGCAAAAACTGCCTCTGCACAGGTATGCTTTACGACCCCGAATGGGAAAAAGAAACCGGTCCTAAGGATATGAACAAATTGGCAGAGCACGCTAGTTTCCAAAAAAGCAACGTGTTTGTGGAGTTTTAATAATGCATAATTCAGAATGCATAATTCATAATAAAAATTTATAACTAACAACAATAATATAATGAAGACATTAGTAGCATACAGCGGCGGATTGGACACCACTTGGGTTACAACGTTGCTATCTTCTCAGGGCGAGGAAGTTACAGCCCTTATGATTAACTCGGGCGCATTCTCCGACGAAGAAATCGCCTCGGCAAAAGACCGCGCATTCCAAGGCGGCGCAAAACATTTTGACTGCATCGACGTGTCGAAAGAGTATTACGACAAGACCGTTAAATATATGATTTTTGGCAATATGCTCAAAAACAACACCTACCCGATGTCTGTTTCGAGCGAGCGCATTATCCAAGCCATCACCGTGGCCAACTACGCCAAAGCCAACAAGTTCGACAAGATTGCCCACGGATGCACCGGCGCAGGCAACGACCAAGTACGTTTTGAGATGGTTTTCGACATTCTCTGTCCTGAAATCAAAGTGCAGGCTCTTGTTCGCGAAACCAATATCCAACGTGCCGACGAAATAGCCTTCCTCAAAGAAAAAGGCATCAAAATGAACTTCGACAAGGCTAAATACTCTATCAACAAGGGACTTTGGGGCACATCTATCGGCGGTCGCGAAACCCTCAACTCGGCTCAGCCATTGCCCGAAGAGGCCTACCCCACCCACTGCACAAAATCAGAAGAATCTGTTATTACACTCGAATTCTGCAAGGGCGAACTCTGCTGCGTTAACGGCAAAAAATTCGACAACAAGGTAGACGCCATCCGCGAGGTAGAAAAACTTGCCGGAGCATACGCAATTGGTCGCGATATGCACATCGGCGACACCATCATCGGCATCAAAGGTCGCGTAGGTTTTGAGGCAGCCGCTCCTATGGTAATCATCAAGGCTCACCACGCCCTTGAAAAACACACACTTACCAAATGGCAAATCTATTGGAAAGACAACATTTCGCAGTGGTACGGCAACCGTCTGCACGAAGGTATGCTCCTTGAACCCGAAATGCGCGATATGGAAAAATTCCTCGAAAGCACACAGCAAAAAGTTAGCGGCAAAGTGTTTGTAGCCCTCCGTCCCTACACATTCTTTATCAATGGTATCGAGAGCGAGCACGACCTAATGACCTCAAAATTCGGTGTTTACGGCGAAGACAACAAAGCATTCACCGCCGACGATATCGCAGGCTTCACCAAAGTTGTAGGCGTTCAGTCTAAGATTTGGTACGCTGTAAACAATGAGAAATACTAGTAATTGACAATTAACAATTGACAATTCACAATGCATATAAATGCGGAATCTATAAAGTAGGTTCCGCATTTTATTTTATCAACTCTCCAAACTCGGTGAGCAATGCCGTTGTATAAACTTTTTCGCGGGTGGAATTGCGCACTTGCGCCCAGAGTATTGAGGCAGTTTTGATTTTGTCGGGGAAACGGGCGGTGGCAGGGTCGGCGCAAAAATCCTTTACAAAACGGTTCCACTGCAACATTGATTTGTCGTATTGAGCATAAACTTTTTTGCCGCGCAACACATCAAGCAAGTCGCCAAGGGTAAACGAAACATCATTGTCGGCTTTCACCTTCTTTACCGTTGCCACCATATCCACATTAAATTTAAAAGGCTTAACGCCCGTAACTGTCTCAAAAAACTCGCGAAACCGTGGACCGAATGAAAATCCGCACTCAATCAGAGAAGTTTTGAGCGTAAGATTTGTGGCGGTAGGTTTAGGCTTAGACAATGATTTTTTAGGCTCAACCATAACCCCCGAAAAATAGAGCCTGATATATTCCATCAATTCAATTTTAGTACCAGATGAATTGATATTAAGCGATTTACAAATCTTAATCAGTTCATCGCGATACCAATAGTATTTTGCAAACTCATCATACGAGGCGATTTGGGCAAATGAAGGACGAGGCATAAGGATTGTGTTTTTTTGTGCAAATATAGGGATTTTTTCAAAGCCACAATGATAAACATTTTGGTATTTTTGGAGGTTTTGGGTAAAAACATTTTGGTATTTTTGGAGATCCAGTGCGAAGCAAATGTCAAACCACATTATGAATAACGATGTTACTTCGTAAATCTAATCTGCAAATTCAGTTTAATATACACTTCGCCATCGACGGCGCGGTAGAGCGAACCAAAATGGTAACGACCACGGCTTGCACGCTCAAAACGTGTGTTGTTATAAAGATAATCCTCAACATCATTGCGGTTGTAAAAATGATAACAAACAATATCACCGTCTTTTTTTACAACGAGATAGCCGCCGTTGGCATCGTAACGCCCCGTCCATTCTTTTGCGGGCGTCATTCCGAGTGCGGAATCAAGCAAAAGAACCTTCATCTTGTGTTCATAAAAAGCAACTACATTGCTACCCGTAAAATGAAAAGGATTTTGTGCGGCAACAGTTTCAACTGCACTTTTTATCGACGATGTGGAGTTTGGCAAATTGTCGCAAATTAAACAATGCGCTATAAACTGAGGCATACAAGTATCAAGAAACAAAAGGTTGTTTCGGAAGGTGTTATGTTCAATGTTTGAATATTCCAAACCGTAACCGCGCTCAATCAATGCGCCCATTCTCGGCAAATGGTCTTCAATATCGTTTATTTCTGATAATTCACTATCAGACATTGACTTATTGGTAATATGATAGCAAATATTGGTGGTTTCTCCTGCATTGAGAAGCGTTGACGGACTGCCGAGTTGAGATTTGATGCTGAATCCCAACAATGGTGTCATATTTGTCCGCAAATCGTGTATAACTATATGAATGTCAGATTTATCCTTTGAAGGTGCTTTTATTTTAGAACAACCAATCTGTCCCATAAAAGATTCTGCGCTCGGTATGGCGAAGGCGCGACTTCCACCATCTTTTATTTCGTTCAACAACAACGAAGATTCATTCAAAAATTTACTCATTGGAATACGCATATATTCCTCTCCGTTTTCGTTGATTATTACAACATTATGCTCAATATTAGGCTTGTATTCTAACTTTTTGCTTTCCTCGCGAATAACGCTGATGATTGGATAATACAAATCCATTTTGTTGAGATTTGCATCGCCTGCGTACACTTTTCCGTCGCCGAGCAAACGAAAAAGTGTGTAAATCTCACTCCATTCACCTTTGTTGCCTGTTATCGCCATAATCTGTTGCTTTTAAATGAGTCCCAAAAGTTCAAGTTCTTTTTTGGCTGTTGCCTGAATTGCAGGTATGGCGACTGAATTTCCAAATTGTTTGTACGCCGAGGCATCCGCTACAACAATTTTAAAATCATCGGGAAAGCCTTGCAAGCGAGCCCATTCTCTCGGTGTCATTTTGCGGATTCCATCGCGGTTTACCTCGCCTTTGATATGAGTGATTGGGGTAAAATTGGTGAGCCGTTTATCAATCAACAAATTGCATTCCCGCCCCATTCCTCCAACAACAATGGCGTTTGCAACCCCATCGATGTCAATTATTTTGTAACCAAAACCGTGTCCTGCGGCTTCGTGACGTGCCTTATGACGGATTAAAGTTTCCATATAAGTTGTTGATAAATAATATTTTACCGATACCTCTTGTTTTTCCATAACATCACGGAATTTCGGGCGTTTGTCGCCTATTGAAGTTGGTTCGGGATAATGGAAGTCCGTAACATTGATATTCAAATCTTTGCGGAATCCTATTATGTAAATGCGCTCACGATGTTGGGGCACACCGTAATCCATCGCATTGAGTATTTGAGGCGTCACCACATTGTATCCTGCATCGGAGAGGTGTTCAAGAATAGTTTTCAATGTGCGCCCTTTGTCGTGAATTGCAAGACCTTTGACATTTTCAAGGAAGAATGCTTTGGGCTGACGTTTACGCAAAATATCCTCAATTTCAAAAAACAGAGTTCCACGAGTTTCGTCTTTGAACCCCAAGCGGCGACCGGCAAGAGAGAATGCCTGACAAGGGAAACCGCCGCACAAAATATCGAACTCCTTGGGGATGTAACTCTTTGTAGATTCTTTTGTTATGTCGCCAAATGGCATTTCTCCGAAATTGGCAAGATATGTTTCCTGCGCTTTTGCGTCAAACTCCGAAGAATAAACACACTTGCCACCAAGGTTTTGCAGGGCGATTCTAAAACCGCCAATTCCAGCAAACAGGTCTATGAATGTAAATTTTGGTTTGTCGGGCGCAGGAAAAGGAACTTTGAAAAAATCATCGAACAGAGAGCCAAACATACCTTGGGGTTCGGCTGCCATTAAAATCTCATCGTCAGTCAATTCTTTATTTTCAACACTTTGGCGGAATTGTTTATGTACTAAAAACGCTGTTATTGCAGAGATGATTTCCTCTTTATCTTTTTGTGAAGTGATATTTCCTTTGTTGTGAAGATAATGGCTCAGCACCGCCATTTGATTTTCATATGACGTTTCCCCATATATTTTTATGCCGTCTTCCGAGACTTCTTCGGGGAAATCAAGGATGCTGTTTTTCTTTTTACTCATTGCGGATTTTACTTCTCTTTTTCCGCCACGCATCCTCAGAACGGACTATAAATATTAACCTTAAAAACCACATAAAAAAAACGTGGATGCTAAACTTCTGCCCGTTTGAAATCATAGCCTACCACAGCATTTGCAGCAAACAGAACAGAATTAGACATCCACAAAGCAATATATGGATACCCATAAGTGCGCATTAGGGTATAAATACCCTATGCACACTACGGGAACATATACGACCCGTGGCGTTCTCTGCCTTTGTCTTGGCTGCATCTTAAAAAGTGGTAGTTTAGATTTCCAAAAACAAAGCGTAAAGTTGACGCCTTAAAATATGTAGTTCGCCTTGATTACCCAAGGCACGGCAAAAATAGCCGGAAAAATTGAATAATCAAAAAAAAATCAAAATAAAAGTGAATTAGAGCGTAAAGCCCAATGTTTTAATATGTTATTGTACAATTTCTGTTTCTTAATTTTATATTTCTTCCCCGCTTAGTTAGCGTTTTTTTTTGATATGGGAAAGATGTGCGTTACACAACCCTCATCCCCTCCTTCCAAAACTCTCCACCGCATACAGCGGCACGTTCTCCATCCAATCTTGGTCGATGTATGGTCGCATCGAAAACCTAACTGCCTTGAAATTTCTCTCCTGAAATTCGTAGTTTACAAAGGTGGAGAGCGATTTGCTTTTAACGTTTTCTTCGGCTTTAACTTCAACAGGAACAATACGTTCTAAGGTTTGGTACAAGAAATCAATCTCCATTGTTGATTTTTCTTTTGAATAATAAAACACAGATTGGTAGCCCGCCGCCTTTAATTGTTGAAGCACATAATTTTCAGTAAAAGAGCCTTTAAACTCAATAAAAGCGTTACTACCCAGCAACATAGCATTAGGATTAGCCTCCGACATACAGGCAAGAAGTCCGCAGTCGAGCACAAAAAGTTTAAAAGCGGACGAATCGGCATAAAATTTCAGCGGCATAGAGGGATCGCGCACACGGTCCACTTTGTAAACCAAGCCGGCATCCACAAGCCATTGAATTGCCTCCTCATAAGTGGAAGCCCTCGCCCCTTTGGTTACCGCACCAAATATAAATTTCTTGTTTTCACGCGCCAATTGAGCGGGAATATTGTTCCAAATACGGCGGATATTTTCGGCCTGCGATTTGGTATGCTTGGCAAAATCACGTTGGTATGCGTCAAGAATATCTTGCTGAACTTTTCGCGTGGCAGAGGTGTCGCCAGTGGCAATGTAAGTTTTTACCACTTCGGGCATTCCGCCAGTAAAATAGTACTGACGAAGCAACTCAGTATATTCTTCGTTCATAGATTTCATTGAATCCCACGCCAATTCGTCAAGCACATCCACAAGTCCTTGCCGACCTTTCGCCATAAGAAATTCCGAAAAACTCATCGGATACATTTTTAGAGTCTCCACCTTGCCCACAGGGTACGATTCATCGCTGCGAAGCGAAATTCCCAAGAGCGAACCGGCGGCTACAACGTGAAGGTTGGGCATATCCTCACAAAAATACTTCAACGAGGCAATTCCGTTGTGCGCTTCCTGAATTTCGTCAAATACCAATAGAGTTTCGCCGCATACAATCTTAACATCGTAAAACCTTTCTATCTCAGTAACAATCCGTTC
>JAGCVU010000029.1 GCA_017962175.1 Bacteroidales bacterium
GTTAAACCGAAACAAGTATTAAAAAATGAGCAAACAAGTAAAATTCAACCTTGTATTCAGAGACTTGTGGCAGAGTTCGGGTAAATATCAGCCACGTGTCGACCAACTTTTAAAAGTTGCACCCGCCATTGTAAAGATGGGTTGCTTCGACCGCGTTGAAACCAACGGCGGTGGTTTTGAGCAAGTTAACCTCCTTTACGGCGAAAATCCAAACAAATCGGTTCGCGCATGGACCAAACCTTTTCACGAGGCAGGTATCCAAACCGAAATGCTCGACCGCGCACTCAACGGCATTCGTATGAACCCCTGTCCTGTTGACGTTCGCAAACTTTTCTACAAAGTTAAATATACTCAGGGAACCGACATCGCACGTACTTTCTGCGGTTTGAACGACCCGAGAAACATCATTCCATCAATTGGTTACGCACACGCAGCTACTCGTCCCGACGGCACTCACATGATTTCGCAGTGCTGCCTCTGCATTACCGAGAGCCCTATTCACACTGTTGAATACTACGTTAACCTTGCTAAACAGCTTATCGACGCTGGTGCCGACGAAATCTGTATCAAGGATATGGCTGGTATTGGCCGTCCTGTAAAACTCGGCAAAATTGTTAAAGGCATTAAAGATTACAAAGATATAGTTGTAGAATACCACTCACACGCAGGTCCCGGATTTGCAATGGCTTCTGTTTTGGAAGTTTGCAAGGCTGGTTGCGACTATGTAGACGTTGGTATGGAACCCCTCTCTTGGGGTACTGGTCACGTTGATATCCTTGCCGTTCAGCCTATGTTGAAAGATGCAGGTTTCGACGTTAAAGAAATCAATATGAGCGCTTATATGGAAGTTCGTTCGTTGATTCAAGAAATGATGGACGATTTCCTCGGATACTACATTCCTCAGCGCAACCGCTTTATGAACTCGCTCCTTATCGCTCCCGGTTTGCCCGGCGGTATGATGGGTTCGCTTATGACCGACCTCGAATCAAACCTCGAATCGGTAAACAAATACAAAGAGAAACACAACCTGCCCAAACTCACACAGGACGAACTTATGATAAAACTCTTCGACGAGGTAACATACGTTTGGCCTAAGATGGGATATCCTCCATTGGTAACACCTTTTAGCCAATACGTTAAAAATATGGCACTTACCAACGTTATGCAAATGGAAAAAGGCAAAGAACGTTGGAGCCTTATCGCCGACGATATTTGGGGCATGTTGCTTGGCAAATCGGGTAAACTTCCCGGCGAAGTGGCTCCCGAACTTGTGGAACTTGCAAAACAACAAGGTCGCGAATTCTTTACAGGCAATCCTCAGGACGAATATCCCGATGCACTCGACTCGTTCCGCAAGGAGATGAAAGACAACGGCTGGGATTTTGGCGAAGACGACGAAGAGCTCTTTGAACTTGCAATGCACCCGCAGCAGTACCGCTTGTACAAATCAGGCGCAGCCAAGAGAGATTTTGAAGCCGACCTCGCAAAACGCAAAGCCGAAAAAGCTGGCAAAGGCGGATCAAATGTTCCCGCACTTGCATCGATCCCGCAGACAGTTACTGTTGATGTCAACGGTGTTAAATACGCTGTTACCATCGGTGCTAACGACGGCAAATCAGCCGCTCCTGCAGCAGCATCGGCACCCGTTGCCACTGGCGCAGGCAAGGAACTCACCGCTCCCCTCGAAGGCAAATTCTACTTGGTGAAAAACTCAGGCGATCCCGCTGTAAAGGTTGGCGACAAGGTGAAAAAAGGTCAAACAGTATGCTACATTGAGGCTATGAAAACATTCAACGCTATTTCGGCGGAATGTGACGGTGTAATTACCGAAATTTGCTTCAAATCAGGTGATTCGGTTTCAGAAGACGACGTAATTATGCGTATTGCAGCCGAAGGCGAAACCGCTCCCGCAGCATCTGCCGCCGGTGCATCAGACCTGACATCGCCCCTTGAAGGCAAATTCTACCTTGTTAAAAACACCGGCGACCCCGCTGTAAAAGTTGGCGACGCTGTTAAAAAAGGTCAGACAGTTTGCTACATTGAGGCAATGAAAACCTTCAACGCCATAGCCGCCGAATCAGACGGTGTAATTGCCGAAATCTGTTTTAAATCAGGTGATTCGGTTTCAGAAGACGATGTTTTAATGAAAATTAAATAGTTTAGGCAATGGGCGACATATTAGATAAAATATTCCACATGACTGCGCTGGATTCGCTTATCGACCAGCCGCAGTTCTTGATAATGTATGCTTTGGCGTTCTTACTCCTCTATCTTGGCATCAAGAAAGAGTTTGAACCGCTGTTGCTCGTTCCCATTGCTTTTGGTGTGTTGATTGCCAACTTCCCCGGCGGCAATATGGGCGTGCTTGCAGCAGTAGATCAGGTTATCGACGGCATTACTTATCACAATGTAGTTACTCTTGCCGACGGCTCAATTTGGGCAGATGCTAACGGTATTCCCTATAATATTTATGAAGTAGGACTTCCGCAGATTGCTCACGACCTCGGTATTATGAACTTCCTTTACTACGCATTGATTAAGAGCGGATTACTTCCCCCGATTATCTTTATGGGCGTAGGTGCGTTAACAGACTTTGGACCTATGCTTCGCAACCTCAAACTCGCTATCTTTGGTGCAGGTGCTCAGTTTGGTATCTTTGCTGTATTGCTCGTGGCTTGCAACTTCTTTACACTTCAGGAGGCTGGTTCACTCGCAATTATCGGTGGTGCCGACGGACCTACAGCTATCTTCACTACCATTAAGTTGGCTCCTCATTTGCTCGGTCCTATCGCCATTGCAGCTTACTCTTACATGGCTCTCGTGCCTGTAATTATTCCTTTGGTTGTTAAACTTACATGCAGCAAGAAGGAACTCTCTATCAATATGAAGCAGCAAGACAAACTCTTCCCTTCAAAAACAGAGTTTAAAAATATGCGTGCATTGAAGATTATTTTCCCGATTGCTACCACCACCATCGTAGCTATTATAGTTCCCGATGCAGTAGCCCTCGTGGGTATGCTCATGTTTGGCAACCTTATCAAAGAAATCGGAAACAACACTTCACGTATTTTCGATGCAGCTTCAAACGCCATTATGAACTCAGCCACAATATTCCTTGGTTTGTGCGTAGGTGCAACCATGACTGTTGAGGCGTTTCTCAATTGGCAAACGATCGGTATTGTTTGCGGTGGATTCTTGGCATTTGGATTTTCAATTTTTGGTGGCATTATGCTTGCTAAAATCTTCAACCTTTTCTCGAAGAAGAAAATCAATCCGCTTATTGGAGCAACTGGCCTTTCTGCAGTTCCAATGGCATCTCGCGTTGCCAACAACATCGCTCTCAAATACGACAAAACCAACCACGTGCTCAATTACTGTATGTCGTCAAACGTTGCCGGCGTTATCGGTAGCGCAGTGGCAGCAGGTATATTGATTGCATTCTTGGGATAAGAATTCTGAGCAATTAGATAATAAAAAACTGCAATCCTCAAATGAGGGTTGCAGTTTTTTTTGTGTGGTTAGAAATATGATTATTTAGCAATTATTTCTTTTCGGCGAGACCTTCTGCAAAGCCTTTGAACGCTTCTTTACGTTGTTTAAAACCTTGTGTCCAAATGCCAACGGGTTGTCCGGGACGCCAACCGCCTTGGTCGCCTAAATTGCCGGGTGCATCGGTAAGACACCATTGACAAATGCCATATTGTTGAGCTGCAGGAACTATTTCAAAGTATTTTTGAATAATAAATTTGTAGAAATTTGCCATTTTTTTGTGCTCAGCTGCTGTTACTTGCGATGTGCCAATAACACCGGGGTTAGGATATGCGGTAGAATTGCCACGAATATATCCCATATCAAGCTCCGAAACTCTTACAAGCTTGCCTGTTGCAGCCATCAGTTGAAACATTTTTACGATATGCTCTTCGGCACTTTTTTGGAAACTTTCGTTTTCGTAGCAAGAAATATGCATTTGAGTGCCAATGCCGTCGATTTTGGTAACACCATCAGCTTCCCATTTTTCAATCCAATAGATAAGGCTTTTGAGCTTTTTGTTGTCGTCCCAATCTGATTCAAGATTGTAGTCGTTGATAAATAGTTTAAGGTCTGCAGCATTGCCTTTAAAGTGCTTGCGTGCAGATGCAACAGCGGTGCGTACATATTCAATGTCGCCCATATAGTCTTGCCAGAAGAAATTACCGGATTTTACCACCACTTCATCATCGTTGGGATTAGATGAGTGTTGAAGAGTGTAGTATCCATCTATATTGCCACCTCCGGCAATAGCCTCGTTTACCACGTCCCAAGCTTTTACAAAACCATCGGTGGCGTTCATCATACCTTTAATCCACTGATCCATTGCCGATGTAAGTGCGTCGCGTTTTTCGTCGTCGGTAAGGGGTGTTAATGTAGCCACTTCGGTTTTATCTTCGGTAAAGATAGCAAACGATTTACATTCGGTTTTATCCCAAGATGATATATCAGTATCATTAAAATCGCCATTGTCGGCAAAAGTATTTGATGATGCATCGGTTACGGATAAATCGTCGAAATAAATTTCACCACCCATTGTGCCAAATACAAACTGCAATCGGTCGATAGGAAAGTTGGCGTTGAAATTCCAAGTGTACTCTTTCCAGTGTGTAGATACGCCTACACCGCTAAGATACTGAACGTCGGCACTATTGCCCCATTCATTTTTGTTGGAACTTTTTGTGTCAATAGGCCAAAGTGTGCACTCACCATCTTGTGAAGCGCGAATTTTAACTTTTACAGTGTAGTTTTTACCCTTGGTCATTGTGTTAGTAAGATTGTAAATGGCTTGATGATCCCAAGCATTTGTACCTGCATTGCCTATAATGTATTTTAAACAGTTGTTGGTTTGGTCTAAATAGGTGTAAGTGTATTTACCAGCCATCAGACCCAGCAAATATCCCGGCTGCTGCTGCGAGTGCCATGCGAGGGTATGACCAAAGATAGAAAGGCCTGCGGATTTGGCATCGTTGCAAAACTGTTTTACACGATCAAAATTCATAGCTCCGCTGCCGTTTACCACCGAACCATATTTCATGGCGTTGCCGGCAACTATTTCGTCGAAATGTTTCGACACAGTGTCTTTGATGCCGTTGGTATTGTTGTGAAACTCGTTGACATCTATTGCGCCGCTAAACTTAAAGATAGGATGGGCGTCGCGATTGATGCACGCTTTAAGAAAGTTTGGCAACGACGAAGGATTGTCGTTGTTAGGATCTTGGTTCCCATTGTTGTTGTTTGGGTTGTCCTTGTTTTTGTTTTGATCATTGTTAACGACCGTATTAGGTTCCGGGTCGTTGTTGTCTTTTTTGCAGCCGGTAAGCACGAGCGTAGCCGCTGCGGCAAGTAGCAAGAGTTTTTTCATAAAAGTATTAATTAAAAGTATTGATAGAGAATTGATTGAATAAAAAAAAGTAGCTAATTTCGTCGTGTGGTAACTTGGATTCTTTGTTTGTGATAAATGTCGTTAGCAAATTGACGCATATCTAGTTCGACCTTGCGACTTGTAAAATCAGGTACATTGTATGAAAAGAAAAAATTGTCGTAAAACTCTTTCGGATTTTTCTGAGGAAGCAAAAAAGGTTTGGTGCAATTGCCGTTTTCATCGATATGGCTTAGAAATAAAAGATTGTTGATTTTGTTGATACGTCTACTGTTGAAAACAAACCATCGCGAGTTTGACGAAAAATTGTGAAACGATTCTGCAAATTGCGAATTTACTTCGTTGATGGAACGGATTGTGCTATCCGAAAGGTTCATTAAATATAAATCTGCTTCGGTATGATGTATTGGGAAAACACTGTATGATGCTTGAGAAAACATAATAAACTTTCCATCATACGAAGGACGAGGATGTGTGATGCTAATATTATTGTTTTCGGCGTTAATGATAGTGTCAATATCGGATCCAATTTTGCCCGTTGAGCTGTCGAACGGAACGCGTAATAGACTGTAACGCATTTTGTCGAGGCGACCTTCTAACACATACGGTTTAGATGAACAGAAATATAGGTAATTGCCATCGGCAGAAAACACAGGATAACTTTCAAAATTTTCTGTCATAAGTTTGTCGTAGAGTATAAGTTGGTCTTTTTCTACATCGAGAATAAGAGCGTCGGATGCATTGTCGTATACTTCAATATATTTGGCGGTGTCTTCAAAGAAAGTTTGGTGAATAAGATTGAGAGAATATGCGATATACTTGCCAGAGGGATGCCAATAAGCGTACATACAATTGGCAATAGTGGAATCGGTGGCTGTTTGAAGTAGTTTGTCTTTGCCTCCGTGACGTACTAAAGTTGCGGGATATTGACCTCTTACATGTAGCTGAAACTCATCCGGATTAGCGTGATTGGGAACATGGCAGTTCATACATTGACCTTGTATAGATGTGCCATCAACAACAGCTTCCTCGTCAAAATTGTGAATATTTCGCTGGTAGATGCCAATGTGAGCAAAAGTTTGATAACCGGGAGGTATCAATCGGTAAGTAAGACCGTAATCGTTGAGCGAATCGCTGCTGATATAAATATAAAAATCCTTATATTTTTTCCAAATTTCATCGATTTTAGCCGTCACAGAAACAGTAATTTTGTTTCCCTTATTTTTAATTGTTAAGTTATGCCATTGTTCAATATCAAAATCGGCGTAACTTCCTATTGTTGATATTTTTGTGCCGTCATCGCCAGTTAATTCAACATATACGTTTGAAGATTTATTTACGCTGAAATTAAGAGGCGCAATATTGGCTGGAACGGTTACGCTCTCATAATCGGGAAAAATTTCCGGTAAAGTGTCGATATTTTGAACGTCTTCAGGTTTTTCGGCACAAGAAACTAGTATAATCGACACTAATATGGTATATAATATTTTCATCATTTTGTAAAATAATATTTAAAATATGATTTAGAAAGGTTACCTGTTGTAAACTCTTTGCTGTCAGGATTCATCATAAAAGTATTGTAAAAGTGTTTGAAGGTGTCAATTGCTTGCTTGGAAATAAACTGAGGAAGTTTATCTAAACTGTAACCATTTATTACACAGGAAATTATAAATGCCTGTTGATAAGTATCAGGTATGTTTGATGCTCCAAAATTTGCCGTATAAATTGGGAAATATTTAATGAAATTATCTAAATCTTTGTTAATCAGGCAAAGAGAAAGAGCGTAGTCTATCGCCATACGATTGTCGGTGTTGTTGGAGAAATGTACCACCAACATATCTATAAGATGAGAATGTGAGAAATTTAAACCGTCGCAAAAATGGTATTTTACCAAATTAGACCATTCTGGGTTTGAATTTATTTTAGATCGGTCGTAGAGACATTCTTCTGCCAATAGTGCCCAAGAACGATAAAACAAAGTCTGTTTCAATTTGTTGATATACATACGTGCCACATCGTTGCGGTTGTTGATTAAGTAAGTTTCGGCTATTCGTTTACAGAACCGTCCACTGTATTTACAGTTGATTATGGCAGCCTGCATATCAAAATTATAACGAAGAACAGAATTGACAAGCCCCAGACTATAACATGCCTCGGCAGTTGGTCCACACGAAAAACATGTATAGTCAAATTGGGATAACATTCCGTTGTCGCTGGTTTGATTAAATTCAAAAAGGCGTTGAGGCAATTGCCCTGTTTCTGCCAAAGCTAGGTTTACTCCTGTGGCCGCAAAATCTGATTGTAAATTATAGCGTTTAGCAAAGTTGAGCAAGCTCTCCCATTTCTTATACCTTACATAATAATCTATTTTTAAATAGCTGTAAGTTTCAAAATCGTATTGGCTAATAACTCCACACACACCACCTATAGCAATTGCACCCAATAGACTGTAATATAATATTTTGTTTAGCTTGATCGAGATAAATGTTACTATACAAGAAGTTGCTATCAAATGCTGCCAAAATGGCGTGGTTATACGTATCCGATAAAAGTCAATTCCAAAAAATAGGTCGCAAAATGGATATTGAATTATAATAAAACGGCCTATACACAGAATGAGAACACATAAAAACAAAAATTGTAAACCCAACAAAATAATATCCTTAGATCGTTGATTGCTTTTTATGATAATATCAATTCCAACAAGAAGTGCGTAAATAAACGCTCCGTAACCTATAAGCCAATAGGCAATAGCGATAAACAGAAATTGAATGTAGTTTTTGTATTTGAAGTCTATTTTATTAAACAACACAAAAGCCGATACCGCTACCAAAACAGACACCGGAAATGCAAACAACATCGACTGATCGCCTGAATATATCCAAATTAAAACAGAAGGAATAAGAGCGAGAATATAATTGTCCTTGCTGCGTAAAAGTATATAAATCAGAGTTAAAACAATAGAAACCACAGCTGCTCCGAGAAAACGATTGTAAAAAAACTGCACAAAAAATTCCGACAACCAAACTACGAATCCACCCGGAAGTGCTAAATGTTCTATTAGATAGTCAGAAGAGAATAAGAACAACTGGTACTGTTCATGGAAATTGAGCCACTCTGGGTGTACAAAAGCCCAAAATAGAAATGCCAGAATTGCAAAAACTGATATATAAATGTTAGATTTGCTCATTTTCATTTTTTTAGGTGCAAATATATATACTAAGCCGCAAGAATCAAAATCTTGCGGCTTTATTTTTCTGATTACTAAGTGCGATTATTTATTATTGATCGGCATATTGTTTAAACCATTCGTAACAAGCTGTAGGGCAAGCTTCTGGATCTTCTAAAAAGCCCTTGATGTATTCGTCACAACTTGCATGGTTTTTATATTTAGCAAGTAAGTGAGGAGATGTGAATATTAGCCAGCTGACATTCCCATATTCATCGGCAATTTTTTTGAAAGGAGCTCCAAAAGCTGAGGTAGTACAACTACCCCATGCTACATAGTGTTCGTTTTTATCTCCATTTGATGCTGTAACTACATTGTATTTGTATGGCGACCAATCTATTTCTGTTACCATAATAGGTGCAAAATCGGCTACACATCCAACGTTTTCTTTCCAGCCGTTGCGAAATTTATCCTCGTTTCCGTTCAGATCTACACTAAATTCGCCGGGTTGATTTTCTGCTGGAGAACCGTACCATCCCGGATAGCAATGTACTGCATATCCTATGTTTTTGCCTTTGATTGGGTATTGGGCAAATGGTTTGTAATTTTGCTGCCATAACAACCCCGGCACCCATAAAACATTGTTGCAGTTTATTCTGATAATGTCTACAATATCTTGAAAATACTGGCTGTATGCTTGGTCGTTGCCTGTGAATTTGATAGGTTCGTTGGCAAGTTCAAACATGATATTGGGATTGTTTCTGAGATATTGGTGCGATGACACTATGTTCCATACATTAAGCAAATATTTTTGATAATCATCGCCTGTTTTTAATGTTTCTGGACATACTCCGGGAGGACGCATCACTACAGCCATCTTGTAATTGTCGATACAAAATTTAGCCATTGGCACAAACACCTCGTCGAGGTATTTGCGAAACTGTGTTTCGTCATAGTAGAGGTGAGCAGAATTTTCTTGTGTTCCCGTTGGTTGACCAACCATCGACCAGTGGGGATCCATATGGAGACGGATAAAATTTAGCGCCCAGCCATCGTTCATCATAGTTTTGATTAACCCTTGATTGTAATTGAGACAAGCTTCTACGTCGTAACCATTCCATTTACTACCTTGTTCATTAAACCATGGACTATATGTTTGGCAAAAACCGTGTAAGTTTACTTGCTGTCCGTTTTTGTCCATAAGGTATTTGCCTTCAACATAATAACCATTGTAATCAAAGTTGGCACCTTCGATATTCATCAGTTGTAACATTTTTTCGGCATAACGCTTGCCCAATGTTCTGTATCCAGAAGCTAAAAAGTGTAAGCCGTCATCCTTGCCTTTGCATCCTTCTGATGATATTACGTATGCTGTAGGAATTACATCGTGTATTTTGGCTATAATGTTGTTGTGTCCGTAGCATATACCACCTTCTTCTTGTCGTAGGGTTTCGCCTACAAGCAATGGACATTCTTCGGCATTAAGTCCAAGGTCGGTTATGAGGTCGTTGTATATTTTTTTTACCTTTTCGCACCATTCTGGGTCGCCATTGTTGCTTTCTCCTTGATGAAGTAGTATGCCGCGTATTACACCTATATTTTGTGCTTTTTTGGCTGCATTTACAAGGGTTTGGTATGGATTGTTGTCGTATTCGGCAAGATAAGCCTTAAACCAATCGTCTTTGGCGTTTTTGCAGTATTCCACGCATTTATTTTTGTCGAAAGCCTCTATGGCTGCGCCGCCTATGGCCACCATCACAATGCCAATCTTTTGTCCGTTGGGCAGATATTGCATCATAGTGCGTCCAAAATAATCTGCCGGTGTAAGTCCGGTGGTGTAGCGAGCAAGTGGCGGATCGCTTTTGCGCCAAGAAAAACGTTGTGCACCGTAGTGGGCTACATCGCTGTTGGCTATAATCATATTGCGCATTCCGAGGGGTACACTTGTTTTGTCTACATCTTCTATAGCGGCATTTCCTTCCATATTCGACTGTCCAAAACAGAGAAAAATATTCATATTGTCGGTAGCAGGTTTATTATTATTGTTGTTGGGGTCGGAAGGTTCTTCTTTTTCAGGAACGTTTGGATTGGGCTCAGGTTGAGGCGTATCATCGTTGTTTTTGCTGCAACCGGAAAACAATGCCGCAGCAATCAGTGTGGTAAATAAAATTTTTTTCATATTTGACTAACGTTTAAAAGTATGATTTATAATAAACAAAATATCCGGCGTTTTTTTATTATACTAAAACGCCGGATTTTTTGTTAATAAAAAGTGTGATCTATTTTATTATTTTCCGCTCAAACCTTCAGCAAAGCCTTTGAAAGTAGCTTTACGAACAAATTTTTCTGTCCAAAGACCTGTAGGTTGACCACCTCTCCATGAAGAATTTTTGGGAGAGTCGGTTAAGCACCATTGGCAAATGCCGTATTGCTGAGCAGCAGGTACTTTTTCTAAGTATGTTTTAATAACAAACTTGTAAAGATCTGCCATTTGTTGGTGCTGAGCGTCGGTGAGTTCTTCTGTTTGAAGTGAAGTTCCGTCTTTGGCTACATAACCCATATCGAGTTCTGATACACGTACCAATTTGCCAGTGGCAGCCATGAGTTCAAACATTTTAACAATATGTTCTTTTTTCTTATTGTTAAGGCTTTCGTCTTCGTAGCAAGAAATGTGCATTTGTGTGCCAAGACCGTCAATCTTGGTTACACCGTCGGCTTCCCACTTTTTAACCCAAGCGATAAGCGATTTGAGTTTTTTGTTGTCGTCCCAATCAGATTCAAGATTGTAGTCGTTGATAAAAAGTTTAAGGTCAGAAGCTTCGCCTTTGTAGAACTCTCTAGCGGCAGCTACAGTGGTTCTTACATAATCAAGGTCGCCCATATAATCTTGCCAGAAGAATACATTGGTGTTGCCACCTATTCCATCATCATTGGCAGTACCGTGCTGTAGCGGATAGTTGCCTTCGCCATCATCACCCTCGCCGGCAATGGGTTCATTTACTACGTCCCAAGCTTTTACGTAACCATTGGTAGCCTCCATCATACCTTCAATCCATTTACGCATAGCTTTGGTAACAATTATGTTTTTTTCTTCATCAGAAATATCACCAGCTGCAAGTTTCTTTTCGAATGAGAGCGAAATGTTGTCGAAATAGAATGTGTTTGCTACACCGTCACCGTCGTTGAGGTTGAAAGCCAGTGAATAAGCCTGACCTTTTTCTGCATGAACAGGCAAAGTACCTGTTAATTTAAAGTGTTTCCATTCGGTAGTGGCATTTATGTCGCCAAATCCGCCGATAAAATCACCCGGAGCAGCATGTGTTTGAACAGAAATTTTCTGAGCCACAGCTGCTTTAACATCCATTTCAAGAGTATAAGTGGTTTCTCCGTCAAGAAGATTTTTCTTATCTGGGACAGAAACGAAGAATTGATTATCCCAAGGATCTGCTACTTTTGCGGCCACATCAATGATGATACATTTGCCTTCTTTCCCGCCATCGCTGAATGATGCGTTCACGTCACCTCCAGCACCTTTGATGCGGATAACAAAGTTTTTGTTTTCAGATTTTTCGCAATCACCGTTTTCAACAAGTTCAAGTTTTTCGGTTTCAGATTCTTCTACAACTTCTTCAATACGTTTAAAAGTCGGGCCATTCCAGTTATTTCCCCAACCTGATGTTGAAGGTTGTTCAAAATCACCATTGTCAACAAGATTATCTTCACTGCCAACTTCAGTGCAAGTAACATCATCAAAATAAATGCTGCCACCAAGTTTTCCAAATACAAATTGAAGTTTATCAATTTCCCATTCAACACCAGCATGACTATTATCGTCGGTTCCATCAACAGTCCAAGAGATTTCTTGCCAATCTTTTGTGATTGATTTGGTGTCGAGATAATACAAGTCTTTACTGCCGCCCCATTCGTCTAAATTTTCACTTTTAGTCCAAATAGGCCATAAAGCACAATCTCCTGCTTCCGTGGCTTTTATTTTGGCTGTAACAACGTATTTTTTGCCAATTTCCATTGCTTTGGTCAATGTATAATGAGCTTGCTTGTCCCAGGGGTTGGCACCAGCTTCTCCACAAACATATTCAATGCAATGATTAGCAGGAGTTGAATAAACCTTATCTTCATATCTAGCACCAGTTACTCCAGAATACGACCAACCTTCAACAGATTCTTTGTCGAAATCACTGTTATTGATGAAGTTCTCTTCTCCGCCAACTTCAGTGCAAGTTACATCATCGAAATATATTTCGCCACCAAGTTTGCCAAATACAAATTGAAGTCTATCAATTTCCCATTCAACACCAGCATGACTATTATCGTCGGTTCCATCAACAGTCCAAGAGATTTCTTGCCAATCTTTTGTAATCGTTTGATCGGCATAATAATACAAGTCTTTGCTGCCGCCCCATTGGTCTAAATTTTCACTTTTAGTCCAAATAGGCCATAAACCACAAACGCCATCTTGTGATGCTTTAATTTTGGCTTTGACAATATATTTTTTGCCAATTTCCATGGCTTGAGTCAATGTATAATGTGCTTGCTTGTCCCAAGAGTTTGCACCTGCTTCACCGCAAGATACTTTTAAACAAAAATTAGAAGTAACTTCTAAATTTCCATTCTGTTCTTTCTCTTTCTGCTTTTCCTCTTTAATTTCCAAACCCCTGTTCTCAAACAATTTTTCGATATATTTAGGCTGCTGTTGAGAGTGCCAAGCGAGAGTGTGACCATAGATGCTGAGATTTGCATTTTGTGCTGCTTTGACGAAATCATCAACGGCAGAGAAAGACATATTGCCTTTTTCATCAACACAAGAAGCGTATTTCATAGCATTGCCTGCCACAATTTCATCGAAGTTGGCAGCAGCAAGAGCCGCCAAGTTGCCTCCATTGATAAAGTCAGCAGCAGTAAGGGCTCCGCTTAGTTTAAAATCGGGTGAAATGTTTGATGCTGTTTTGTAAGATTTTAATGGGTCAAGACTGTTGAGCTCTTCCATAACTTGAAGCGATAACGGTTTATCAACCACAAAATCTTTGGTTAGGTCTTCGGCGCATGACGACATAAGCCCTACAATTGCCAACGCCGGAATTAAATATTTATACTTTTTCATAATAATTGCTTTTTTAATTTACATAAATAACAATTCTCTATTCTTCTTCTTTGTATTCGGTTTCAAATGTTGAAAGAGCAACACCTCTACGTTGAAGAACGAGAATTTCTTTTAAATCGTAGGTTTCAGTGCCATCGGTAACTGAGTAATCAATGTACAAGCCATCGCGATCTTTGTCACCCCAAGCTTTTTTCTCGCTGTGTTCTTTGTAAGCACACTTGCCAGATACAGTATAAGTAGCACCTTCTGGAGCAGAAACAGTACCTGCTGTAAAGTCAAGAACAAGAGTGTAATTTGTTCCGTCGATGCCAGCTTCGTAAGTAACTTTATTCAGATTAACAGTTTTGGTGTTAACGATAGGTTCGTTAGAATTATAAATGTAGTATTTTCGAATAGAATCTGTACCTTGCTTGTATCGAAAATCACCTACAGCTACAGGGTAGTCGGGCAATTCAGGCAAAGAAGTAATGTGGATACTATCGGCGCCGTTGTAATTTGTGATACGGCGCATAAAGTAACCTTCGTATTTGCTGATGTATTTGATGCAGAAAAGAGTGTAATCTTGAGGAAGAGTTTTCCATGCATCATTGTTAGTGCGTTGTGGAGCGGAAGAATAAACTTGGGTATCGTATGAACCAATGTTGATTTTTGCGGCACCCGTTTGATTCTTAATTACAAGAGGTATAACATAACCGCCTGCAACTGATTTTTCGTCGTTAAAGAAGGCATCTTTAAGCGACACTTCTATGGATCCTTTCATTGTACCGGCAAAATCCATAGTAGTAGATGACAAGTCGTAGTAATCTTCTGGCATAGCTTCTATTTTATCGCCGCCTTTAAAATAAAGATTGGTAAGAAGAGATTCGTCTTTTGCTACTTCTACTATGATGTTTTTACCAGTGTAGGAACCGCCCATCGTGGTAGAAATTTTGCATTTGTGAGCGTTGTCAAGATCGGTGTTGTAGATGTCTTCACCCATCACCAAAGTTCTAATTGGGGTTTGATAAGGGAAGTAGACAGACACACCGTCTTCAAAATCGTCAAATTCGTTTTCTGCATTGTGGCAAGCGGTAAAACCGGTCGATAGTGCAACAACTGAAAGTGATATGTATTTATAAAAATTTTTCATATTCGTTTATTCATTAATAACTTTTGATAATTAAAAATTTTGAAATATAAATTTTGAAATTGTAATTTTAAAATTGAAAATTGAATTCTCAATTTTCAAATTTCAAATTTCTATTTTCAATTTCTAATTTTTTTACCAGCCAGAGTTTTGAGTTAATTCTGAAAACTTCAAGCACTCGCTGTATGGTATAGGTCCAAAATACTGATGTGACTGATAATTGCGTGTTTCAACATCACCAATAGTGTAGTTGAGCGTTTGATCAGGATTTTCAGTAATGGTTACGCCTTGAGCTGTTTGGTTAAGTTGGCTGAGTCCAACATTCCAACGTCTTAAATCCCAAAAACGATGGTTTTCAAAACATAATTCAAGACGGCGTTCGTTGTGGATGAGTTCGCGGAATTTTTCCTTGTCACCAGCACATTCGTCTAAGTAAGCCTCATCGGTAATACCAGCACGACTGCGAATAGCCTTGATAACATCGTAGGCTGAGAAATCAGCATCGCCAACCAAACCTTTGGGTCCAACTACTTCGTTGGCAGCCTCGGCATAGTTTAAGAAAATTTCAGTGTAGCGAATTCTTGCGCCAAGGTGTCGCATTGTGTTTCTTGCCGCAGGGTCAAGGTTGATATTAGAGCGAAGAAGTTTTTTGAGGTAATAACCAGTTTTTGTTGACAAACCGTTTTCTTGGTTGTTGGCATCAATGTTGGTTTGACCAACGCCTGGCATTACAACAGAAATAGTTTTGTTTGTGCTTCCGATAACATTACCGTTATAAACAATATATCTTTGAAGACGAGGATCACGTCCTTCAAAAGGATTTTCAGGATCGTATCCACTATTGTCTTTGTCGGTAATGGGATAACCGTTAGCCATCGGGAAAGCGTCAACAAGGTTTTGAGTTGGGTTAATATTTCCATTGCCGTAAAGCGAGGGAGGATAACAATTCAACTCGAGAGAGTTTGTCACACTGGCATCATAATTATGCCATAAAAGTTCAGTATGTGTACCAGTTGCAGGTTTGAAACCACCATCACCGTCAAGATTATCGCTACCTGTAGTACAATCGTACCAATAATAACCAGTTGGCGAAAGGGTGGCTGGATCTTTTCCTGCATCTTTGAGTACTTTGAAAGCGTCTTTTGCAGCCACTTCCCAGTCTATGCCAGTATCGGCACCTTGGTATGCCGGAGATGCGCAGAGCAATTCTAACTGAGATTTAATAGCACCGATAATTTTACCATCAATTTTACCTACATTTTGAACACCATATACACGGTTGTAAGCAGATACGTTAGGAGTACCGTCAGTATTCTTTTTAATGTATGGTATGAGGGATTCAGGAATTTCATCCGCAGAATTGGCATCGGCAAACTGATAAGGAATTGTCTTCAATGCTTCGTCGAAATCTTTAAGAATGAAATTAACACATTCTTTAATAGACGCACGAGTTTGAAGGTAATTGCCTTCGATTTCAGTTTTATCGTGAATAGGAATACCAACAAGTGTTCCTCCAACTATACCAGCATGAGCCTCAAGTGCTTTGAAGTGGAATATGGCACGGTAAGCATAAGCCTCAGCCTTAAAACGTGTGTTGAACATTTTGTTGATTTCCGGATCTGATTCTGACCAAACAATTTGGTCGGCGTTGTCAAGAAACAGATTGCAGTAGTGTATACCTGCATAGCAAGCATTCCATGTGGAAACGGGGTTCATTTCTGCTCTCCAACCTCCGGTAGCCATAGTTTTCCAAGTGCTGCTGATAGCATTTGAAACAGCATCGTCGGTGGCCATATCGCTTTGCGGTGTTGTGAGATACACGTTGTTTATCATAGTGTACACTTGTCCGATAAGACCTTGAGCCTCTTTAGGATTAGTGTACATATCCGATAAACTTTGATTGTTTTCAATGGCAGGCTCAAACAAGTCATCGCAAGAGCTAACAAAACCTGAAACAACCAACAACGGAATTATATAAGATTTTTTAAATTTCATTTTTTTTATTTTTTAGAAGTTTACTTTAACACCTAAATTGTAGAACCGATTTTGAGGATCGCTACCTACGTTAAGTTGAAGTTTTTCACTTTCCTTAGATATAGTAGCCAAGTTGCTGCCGCTTACATAAACCGATACACTTGATATAACTCTGTTGTTTTCGAACAAAGTAGAAGGTAAATTGTAAGTTAGTTGAACTCGGGTAAGATCAAAACGAGAAATCTTGGTCAACCAGAAATCTGATGTTGCATAATTGTTAGCTCCATTTGATGTAGTAAGGCGCGGATATTTTGCATATGGATTTTCTGGAGTCCAAGTGTCGCGTACATTGGCAGAGTATTTCTCCTCGTTGGCGGGATAGTAGTAAGAACTATTAAATGTAGAATAATAGCCTGTCTGTGCAATACCTAATACATAGAGTGTAAAGTTTTTGTATGATGCCGATAGGTTTACTCCCATTGCGTAAGGAGCACCATATTGCCAGCCATTAACTTTACCAAGGTCGATCATGTCTTTGCTGTCAATGATATTATCTCCGTTTTGATCTTTGTATTTGATGTCGCCGGGTTTGATAGTTTGACCAAAAGAAGCTTGAACAGGAGAGTTGTCTATATCAGCTTGGTCTTTGAAATAACCGAGAGATTCATAACCCCAATATGTATTGAGGTTTGTACCTTCTCTATGTTGATATTCATACTCGTATTCAACGTCATCGCGTTTGTTTGCTTTTACGTTGAGATAAGTAGCATTAATACCAGCAGTTAATTTAACTTCTCCTATGTTTTGACGATAGTTGACACTGAGGTCAAATCCACGACGTAAATCTTCGTTGAAGTTTAAGTTGGGAATAAAACTTGACCCGTTGAACGTAAAGTAAGAAGGATATGAACCGGTAGGTTGGTAAACAAGACCTGTAGTAAGACTTGAAAATGCAGAGAAATCAAATGTTAAATTGTTGTTTAACATTCCCATACGTAAATTAGCCGAAAGTTCTTTGCGATGTATATATCCGAAATCGGGGTTGGCAGCTTGTTTGCTTTGGAAGCCGTTTTGGTTGCCGCTTGAACCCCATGTAACGTACGAACCCAAAGAATAGATACCCAAATAGTTGAAGTATCCATCAATGTCGATATCTTGATTGAGGTCGCTTGCGCTGACACTAAGCATAAGATTGCTGATGAATCCTTTGTTGAAGAAATCTTCGTTAGAAATGTTCCATCCCAAAGATGCTGATGGTGAGAAACCTGCGCGTGAACCTTCTTCTAACTTAGCCGAGTAAGGCATTGCTGCTGTGAATGCAGCAAAATAGCGTTTGTCGAAATCGTAATGAATATCTAAACCAAGGTTGGCATTGCTTGTTACGTGATACGAACCTGTAACAACATTCTGAAAACCGTTGGCAAGCAACATAGATTTAATTGTGTGGTTACCAAATGTTCGGTCGTAATTAAAGTGTGCAAAAAATGAAGTAGTGCGGTTGTTGTAATTCGCATTGATGGTTTGAACACCCGAATGTTTGTCTTCGTTGATCTTGGTAAGATTGATTATTTCATCCTTTCCGTTAACGTTTGTCCAAGTGGGAACAAAAACTGCGTATGAATTGGTATAAGATGTATTGTAAGATGTGTTATAGTCCATAGCAGCCATTGTGTGGAAAGATAAACCTTCTAACAATTTTGATAAATCAAAATCCAATCGCAAGTCAAACTGAAACTGACGTATTGTGTTTTTGGTTTTTCCTGCAAAAAGCAAATCGGCAAAAACATTGGTTTGATCGGTTGATGAACCAGCTAAAAACTGTCCGTCGTAGATATTCTCAGAAATACTTACAAGATCTTGAGCATCGTATGCGTATTCGCTTATGTAAGATGTAGGGATGAAAGGCGCAATACGATTAGGACGCCAAGTAGCTGCTGCATCAAAAAAAGAACCGTTGTTGGTAACATAACCTTTGTTGTTGTACATAGTAATGTTGGCGTCAACTGCTGCTGAAATGTAATCATTGAAATCCATATCAACATTACCACGGATACTGAAACGGTCGGTTCCCATATTGTCACCTTCGCCAAGTTTTAGATTGCTGTTGGTGTTATAGTAACTTACGTTTGAATAATAACGAGCAAACTTGCTACCACCGTTGATTTCGGCAGTAACGTCGGTTCGGTTGGTTATTTTTCTAATGTATTCATCAGAATAAAAATTTACATCAGGGTAACGGTATGGATTATTACCGATTGATGTGTTGTAAATCTGTTCATCTGTGTAAAGCGGTTCGAGACCATCGTTGGCACGCGCTTGGTTGTAATATGTCATATATTCGGCAGCGCCCAAATATTCAGGATACGATTTTGCAACGTTTATACCCGTGTTGGCTCGTACAGAAATCTTCATATCCTGTATTTTTCCACGTTTTGTGGTAACGAGTATAGCTCCTTTTGCTCCGCGGCTACCATAGAGAACTACAGCTTGTGCACCTTTCATAAAGGTGATGCTTTCGATTTCATCTGGTTTTACGTTGTTTAAATCACGAGGCACTCCGTCAACAATGGCAAGTACACCATCGTAGCCCCACATTGTATTGCCGTTGTAGCCACTAACAAAGGTGTAGAGGTTGTCGAGAGTGTATGTGAAATAGTTTTCGTCAATAATACTCTCGATATCAACACTTGATACACCACCGAGTATTTCGTCGGCTTTCTCGTCTTTGAATGCGGTATGGATGAGTTTTGAAATGGTGATGTTGCCTACATTTTCATTGCCGTTGATAGAAACCGTTTGTGTGCTGTAGCCAACAAGTGAGAATACTAATTCACCATCATCTGACGCCTCTATCGAAAAGTCGCCGTTAATATCGGAAATTGTACTATTGTCGGTACCTTTCTGCGAAACTGTTACTCCAGCGAGCGGTTTGCCGCTCTCATCGGTAACTTTTCCCGTAACGGTGATATTGTCCTGTACAGCTATTGGCGAATACACTTCAGAAGTGTTAATCGCTGTCGTAACTCCCTCCGCCGAAACTATCGTTGGTAGAGCCGCCAAAGAACAAGCCGTTAAATATATTTTTAATCTGTTCATTTTTCTTAAGTTATGAATTACGTTTTTTTTAAAATTGTCAATTGTTTTTTCAATTTTCAATTTTCATTTTTCAAAATGTTACCAGCCCGGATTTTGAGGGAAGTCTGCATAGTTGTAAACTTCGTCATCCTTAAATGGGAACCAATAGTGTTTTGCCGTAAATTTACGTTCTTTAATAATTTTATTGGTGTTGTAACCGGTAACTTCGGCCTCCGAAGGATCGTTCGTTTTATACCAATCATCGCTTTCTACTCGTTTAAACGATGCGGCACGCTTTATGGTGTAAGGCTTTTCGGTGAGCAGTAGCCAGCGTTGGAGGTCGTTGAAACGGAATCCCTCAAATGCAAGTTCACAAGCTCGCTCGCGACGAACACACTCCATAAAGTCTGTTCCGTTAAGATATTTTCCAGAAACAGGATCAACTCCAACACGTTCACGAATTTTGTTGACAGCGTCAACTGCAGTCAAACTACAAGAATTCGCACTATAACTACTTGAAGTACATCCAGAAGCTGCTGAGCATGCTTCTGCATACATCAAATAAACATCGGCAAGACGGAGATATGGCAAATAAGGTTGGAACTCTTTTGAATATGCATACCATTGGTCTATTTTGTTCCATTGATGAGGAACAAGCTTTTGTTCAAAATATCCTGTTACAGAACCACCGGCTTCAGCACGCATAGCACCATATTTAGGATCTATACCATCATCGTCGAGTCTAACATACTGATAAGGTTCAAATGCACCAGGATCTCCTACTATGTATTTTACACCATCGAAGATGATATCATGATAGAAACGTGGGTCGCGGTCTTTAAATGGATGTGTAGGATCCCATTGTGAATCCGGATCATCAAGAGGTAATCCATTTTTCATACCGTATGCATAGTCAACGTAATTTGCTGTAGGTGTAATGGCATTGGAGCCGTTACTCATATTGTTAACCTGCGGACCCCAATAGTTGGCAAAACCCCAAGCTGCTGCGTTGTTGTCGAAAGGAGTACCTCTCATCATGGCCTCTTTGGCACCAGGTTGTTGCCAATTGGAATTAACGGTATAAAATATATTATCGTAACCATTGGTTGATTCTTGTTTGTGGTCGGTTAAATCCTTTATAGTGGCATAATTATATTCAGCCAATTGGTAAGGAGTTTGTCCGCTTTCAACAAGAGCTATACATTCGCCCAAAGCCTCGGCAGCCTCTTTTGCTATTTCGGTATTGTACGAATAAGTTTTTCCGCCACCTAATTGAGCTCCATTTTCAGCCAAAGGGCTTGCTGCAAACAAAAGCATTTTGCCTTGGTAAGCAAGAGCAGTAGCTTTAGTAATTCTAAGTCCGTTTTTGCCAATAGTTGCAGTGCCTGCTGTTGATTTATCCCAATCGTTGGGAAGATACTTGGCAGCCTCTCCGAAATCATTTGCAGCTTTTAAAGCACATTCCTGATATGTGGGGCGTGGTATTCTTTCTGTACCAGTAAGAACGGTGTCGATATAAGGTATGCCTCCCATATAATTCATAACTTCTTCGTGCCACCAAGCGCGGAAAAAGAGGAGCTGACCCCTTATGGCGTCTTTTTGTTCAGGAGTGGCATCTACAAGGAGATCTATGTTTGCCAAACCGAGGTTTGCTTTGCGGATACAATAAGTATGACACCTCCAAATATCGTGTTGCATACGACCTTGTCCGCGATAATCAGTGTTGGAGTTAGTGTTGTTGAAGAATGAACCTCCCCATGCGCCACCTTCTCCGTACCATCCACGAAAGTTGCCTTCGTCAATTTGGCGGGTAACCAAATGTGCTACACCTGCAGGTACATACTCATCTTCGCCCCAGTTAAACGCAGTTTCCCAATAGAGTGTCTCTTTATGGGGAACGTTGTTGTATATCTCTTCAACAAAGCCTTGAAAATTCTTAAAATTTTGAAAAGCGGCTTCTGTTGAAACGTCTGAGTCCGGTTCTTTGTCCAAATATTCAGTACAATTCGACATGGCTCCTAAAAGTGCTGCCGAAGACAAACCGAACAATATGTATTTAAATTTGTTCATAATCTTTCTACGAATTTTTTACAATGAGAATTTTAAACCTAAAGTAAACCTCTTGACGGTAGGATATTGTCCTTGGTAGCCTACGCCGGTGAGGTTAGATTCACGGTCGTCTGGCATTTTGGTGTATACCCAAAGGTTATTTCCGTTTACATAAATTTTAACATTGTTGAATTTGTAACGTCCTACATTCAAAGAATTGAAAGTGTAGGATATTTCGGCATTTTTCAAACGAATGTAAGAACCATCGTATAAGAATTGAGTGCCGTATCTGTTTCCACCATCAGAAGTTAGATAGCGAGGAGTAACAATGTCTGGATTGTCATGGTCGTCAGCCCACCATGTGCCAACATCATATACATTGTCCATATGGTTGTTTCCGAAAGATCCCAAAGCAACTTCACGAGTTACGTTGTTGACTCCATAAAACTGAACAAATGCACCCCAGCCTTTATAGTTAACTCCAAGTGTGGCATTATAGGTGTTTTGCGGCACATTAGAGTAATAAATTGGTGCGCGGTCATCATTGTTAATTATACCGTCACCGTTGAAATCGATGTAATAGTAATCGCCCGGCAGTTTTAAATTGTCTTTAGTATCAAAACGAGGACTTGCATAAACGTCATCGTATGTTTGCAAAATGCCGTAGTCAAGTTGGGAGGTTGTTTGACCGATGGCGTAACCTGCTTGTTTGCGGTAAGAGGGTAAAAGTTCTTTATCCTCACGTTCTATAACTTCGTTTTCAGAGTGTGTCATATTAAGGTTAGCCCAAAAACTTAAACCTTTAACACTTTCAATTTTTTTGTTGAATTTGAGTTCAACTTCATAACCTTTGGTTTTTACTTCGCCAAGGTTAGCTGTTGGAGCACCCATACCAAAGTAGTATGGAACAGAGCGGTCGCTACCACCTATAAGAATGTCGGTACGATTATCGCGGAATATGTCAAAACTACCCATAAACATTCCTTTGAGAAAAGAATAGTCAACACCAAAATTGAGTTTTCTTACTACTTCCCAATGAACATCTTCGTTACCAACGGTATTTTCGTAATAGAATTGATAAATACTTCTATTGACGTTATTAAGACCTGCACCTGCATATCCGTTCATATATGCAGAACCGTTCGTTCCCCATGTTGAAACAGAGAGCCAACGTTTATTGTTGTCCCAACCTCCATAGGAGTCGTCACCGATTTCACCATATGATGCACGAAGTTTGAGGTTCTCAATTATACCGCTATCACGGAGATAATCCATAAATGGTTCGTTTGAAATTGTCCAGCCGATAGCTCCTGAATTAAAGAAAGCAAAACGGTTTTCTTTGGCAAATTTTTCAGAACCGTTGTATGCACCGTTGTATTCAAGGAAGTAACGATTGTTCCAGTTGTAGGTGATACGAAAACACCAGTTTTCTCTCAAACGCGGAATTTCATTGCCATTAGTTTGTTCTTGACGTTCAAACAATCCCATTGCTGTAATATTGTGTTTGTCGAATGAACGATTCCAGTTTAATCTAACAGAATAATTGAGGTTTCTGTAAGGTCTAGCGCTCCAATGGTTTATATCACCATTTGCGGTTGTCCATTCTACTGGATCCGCATAATCATATTTGTTTACTTGATCAATAGCATCAGATGGATCATATGTTACAATTCCAGTGTGAGGATCAATAATCTTGGTTTTTGGGTTATGATATAGGTCTGTGATGCCTCGTGATTTTTCTGTAAAACGGTTGTCCCATGAAATCATACCGGTAAGCGAAAGACCTTTTGTAACAAAACTCAAATCTTGTTCTAAGATAAGGTCGGTGGTGATATTAGTAGTGGTTGTAGTATTAGAACCATCGCCTAACGACATATTTTGAACAGAGTTTGTTGCATTAGTAAATCCATTAGCCCAACCTAAGTTGGCACCGTAACTACCGTCTTCGTAGCGTGGAACAAAGATGTTGGGTGCAATGTTATATACACCTGCCCATTGTTGTGAAAGTGCCCAGTCGCCAAGAGAACTATATCCGGTGTTAGACATCGGTGTATGTTGCATTCCTATGCTACCAGCAAGGTTGGCTTTTAATACTGTGGTTTTAGTGATATTGAAGTCAAGGTTTGAACGAACGTTGACACGGTTGTATCCGTAACCAGAATGATATCCTCGGCCGTTTTCAAACTTTTTAAACATATCTTGTTCGTTAGTCCAGTCAAGTGCTGAATAATAGCGAACGAACTTGCTACCACCGGATATGTTAATGTTGGCATTGTAGGCCATAGCATGTGATTTGAAAAGTTCGTCTTGCCAATCAATGTTTGGGTAACGCTCACTGATGAGATTCCCGTTTTCGTCACGGGCTGAGGGATCTTGATTGCGATAGTTGTTGATAAATACTTGATTTTCAATATTTGCCCAAGAAGCAGGAGACGCATTTAATTCGTTTTCAATAGCTTTGTTTCTTGCTAAAAGAGCATCGTATGAATCATACTTACCAGGAAGTTTGCTGACAACTTTCATTGTAGTAGAAACAGAAGCATTAATCTGTGCGCGTCCTTCACTACCACGTCTTGTTGTGATAATGATAACACCGTTAGCACCTTTAACACCGTAGATGGCAGTTGCCGATGCGTCTTTTAGCACTGAAATGCTTGCAACAGAAGAAACGTCAACGCTGTTCATCGGACGCTCAATTCCGTCAACCAAAACTAACGGAGCACTTGAGTTCCACGAACTTGCACCACGAATTACGATATCTGGATTTTCTTCACCCGGCATACCTGTACTCTGCATGGTGATAAGACCGGGTAAATTACCAGTGAGAGCCTGACCAAGGTCGGGAACACCTGCCGCACGTTGTAGTGTTTCGCCGTTGGTTTGGGTAATAGCACCTACCACAGAGGCTTTCTTTTGTTGTCCGTAACCGACAATCACAACTTCTTCAAGTTCTTGAGAGTCTTCTTCCATTGTGACATTAAAGGTAGAGCCTGCTCCTACTTCAATAACTGAGTTAGTATAGCCGATGAACGAGAATACCAATTTTGCTCCTTGAGGAGCTGTGATTTGATATTTACCGTCAAGGTCGGTGATGGTACCGTTGTTGGTACCTTGAACCATTATAGTAACACCCGGCAGCGGCTCGCCATTGGGGTCTGTAACTGTACCGGAAATATTTTTTCCGGTCTGTGCTTGAGCCTGTCCTATGGCAAACACCATTAAAAGTGCTATAAGCATCCGCCTAAGGAACGTTTTTAAGCAATCGTCTTTTTTTAAACTGTCTTTCATAAAGTTTAATTCCTAATTTATTAATGATTTTTCCCCAAAATGATTATTCCGAGGGATTTACAAAGCAAACATAGTTAGCTCTGTTTTTTTTGTTCTTTTTTCCCACTGGGTACACTTTGCACCCTAACATGGAGTGTTTAAGAGTCGTCTATAAGCATATTCATTGTTTTTTGTATTGATTTAATATTGATAATCAGCCTTTTAGTTATTCAGGTTAGAGTTAGGCTTCAATTCTTACATAATAAATTGTTAATTAAACTTACGTCAGGTTTTCTATTTTTTCTTTACCGCAAAGTTAATTAATAATTTTATACTTTTTAATCTTTGGACTCTTTTTTTTCAAATTTTTTAACATAATGCACGGCAATTATCATGCCGATTCATAGGGCATGAATTGTTCTGTTTTGATTATTAGAATATTACGAAAGGAATTTTAAGTGTATTTTTGCCAATTGTTATATATTAAGTTTATGTTAACTTTTGGCAAATTATCTTCTTCTTACAAAAAATTGCGAAAGCACCACAAATAAAACCGTTACCGCAGTGGTGCATAAAATTTTGATAAGTATTTGAAAAATAGAGAAGAAGCCTATTGAATCGATGAGAAAATACGATATGTGGTGCAAAAATATCAACGGAACACTGTAGCGAAGATACCACGGCATTCCCATATATGCGGCGTAAGGGAAAAGTCCCGATTCGTAACCGTCGCGGGGTGCAAGAATATTGAGCATAACGGGACGCATAAATGCCATAAATACCGACGCGGCTGTGTGCAGTCCGGGTGTGTCGGCAAACATATCTATGGTGTAGCCGAGCACAAACGCAAAGCAGAGCGTGAGCCACTTGGGCACTTCAAATGGTACAGAGAGCACAAATAGCACATAAAATAAAGGGGTGATACCGTAGGAACTGATTTTTATATTGTTGAAAACCAGCACCTGCACTATCACAAGCAGTGCATATATTCCTAATAATTTGAGGTAGCCCCTGAGATCCATTATTGTACAAATTTAGATTCTTGTTGTTCTAACTGGTATTGCTCTTCTTGCATAAGGTTTTCTATAACAAACACTTCGGCAAGACATTTGAGGTCGGTGGTAATTTTTACTTTGATGCTGTAAAAGTTGTCGTCGCTGTTGCGCTCAAACGATTCTATTACAGCCACGGGTATGTTTGGAGGAAAAATTGCAGAATATCCGCTTGTTACAACGGTGTCGCCTACTTGAAGGGTTACGTGGTTTGGAATTTCGTGGAGTATGGCGGTGTGATAATCTTCGCCGGTCCAATTAAGTTTGCCATAAAAGTTGCTGTTTTTTAGTTTGGCGCTGATACCTACTTTATTGTTTAACAGCGATATGGCGAGTGAAAAGTTTTCAGATGTGTTTACCACGATGCCCACAGCTCCGGCAGCCGACACAACAGCCATATCGGGACGTACGCCTTGTTTTTCGCCTACGTCTAAGGTCATAAAGTTGTTTTTCTGGTTGATGGAGTTTTTGAGCACCGAAGCTGTGATAAAACGGTATTTGAGTTTGCCGGTAGAGTCTGTATGGTTTCTGAATGTGGCTGTATCAGATACATAAAAGTCGCTATTTTTGCGGCGCACGTTTGACAACTGCTCCATAAGCATAGCATTTTCTTCGCGCAGGTTGAAATAGCGTACGTATGTCCACGCCGCATCGTAAATCCTGCCCGTTACAAAGTTGGCAGATGTACAGAAAACGCTATTGCGCTTGGCATCGCCACCTATGGCCAATATAAGAGCCACCACCTCCAAAGCAATGAAAATGATTTGGAAGTAGATCTTTTTTAGAAACCTAAACAGACTGTCCATAATTGTGTATAAAGGAGAATGTCCGAAACAGCGTAAAGCATCTAATGATACCTCAAGGCGTGTTTCGGACAGCCTCTATTATTTAAGCAAAAACGGGAATTTGTCAACATTTTTGAGCGCGATGCCAGTACCGCGTGCTACTGCGTGTAGCGGGTCTTCCGATACTTTTACAGGAAGGTTGGTCTTCTCTGACAGACGTTTGTCTAATCCGCGCAACAAAGCTCCGCCGCCGGTGAGGTGAATACCGTTTTTGAAAATATCGGCATAAAGTTCGGGCGGGGTTTGCTCCAAAACGTTGAGGATTGCCGCTTCGATTTTGCATATCGATTTGTCGAGACAGTGAGCTATCTCTTGATATGAAATCGGAATTTCTACGGGCAATGCAGTCATTTGGTGAGGTCCGCGTACCATATAGTCGGCAGGTGGGTCTTCGAGGTCGGTAATGGCCGAACCAACGTTGATTTTGATTGCCTCAGCTGTGCGGTCAAACACCTTTATATTATGTTGGTGACGCATGTATTCCATAATGTCTTCGGTAAAGTCGTCGCCCGCAATACGGATACTACGGTTACAAACAATACCACCGAGCGAAATTACAGCGATTTCGGTTGTACCACCACCTATATCTACTACCATGTTTCCTTCCGGTGCCTCCACGTCGATACCGATACCGAGAGCAGCAGCCATAGGTTCAAAAATCATCCAAACCTCGCGAGCTCCGGCGTGTTCGGCACTGTCGCGAACGGCGCGGCGTTCTACCTCGGTACTTCCCGAAGGGATACCAACTACTATTTTTATCGACGGATTGAAAAACAGGCGTTTGCTATTGCCCATCTTGATCATTCCGCGAATCATCATCTCGGCAGCCTTAAAGTCGGCAATCACACCGTCGCGAAGGGGACGGATTGTGCGAATGTTCTCATGCGTTTTACCGTGCATAAGTTGAGCTTTCATACCTATGGCGATTGTTTTTTCCGAGATATGGTCGATTGCTACGATGGACGGCTCGTCAACCACGATTTTGTCGTGCATGATGATAACCGTGTTGGCCGTGCCAAGGTCCATCGCCAATTCCTGTGTAAAGAATGAAAATAATCCCATATTTTGCTTTTGTTTTTCTTGTAACGTATTTTTTATAACGGATTAACCGATATTCTTAGTGTTTAAAGTGGCGAATTCCAGTGAAGACCATTGCAACGCCGTTTTTGTTGCAGTAGTCGATGCTTTCGTTGTCGCGAACGCTACCGCCGGGCTGAATTACGCTTGTGATGCCTGCCTTGTGAGCAAGTTCTACGCAATCGCCGAAGGGGAAGAATGCGTCGGAAGCCATAACTGCGCCGTTGAGGTCAAAACCAAAACTCTTAGCTTTTTCGATGGCTTGTTTAAGAGCGTCAACGCGTGATGTTTGTCCAATGCCCGAAGCATAAAGTTGTTTGTGGTTGGCAAGCACAATAGCATTTGATTTAGAGTGCTTTACAATCTTGTTGGCGAACAGCATGCTTTCGATTTCCTGCTGGGTGGGTTTCTTGTCGGTAACGCTTGTGAGGTCGTCGGGAGTCTCTGTCTTGAGGTCGCGTTCCTGATATAGGAATCCGTTGAGAGCCGAGCGTACGAGCGTTGTGGGAGTCTTGGTGATTTTCTGAACCAAGATGATGCGGTTCTTTTTGGTTTCGAGTATTTCGAGAGCCTCCTGGTCGTAGCCGGGAGCGATGATAACCTCCATAAAGAGCGAGTTCATCTCCTCAGCCACCTCTTTGGTAATCTGACGGTTGGTGATAACTACGCCGCCGAATGCCGAAACGGGGTCGCAAGCGAGGCAGTCTTTCCAAGCCTGGAGCAATGTTTCGCGGCAAGCCACA
>JAGCVU010000225.1 GCA_017962175.1 Bacteroidales bacterium
CTTCGGGCTGCGGGTGGTGTCCCAAAAGTTTTCTACCATTATAGTATCGGTGTCGACGAAATAGATTATTTTGAATCGTTTATCAAACAAAACCGCACGGTATTGGATAGGATACTCTTTTAATAATGGTTCTAAAAATCCGCATTCGGGAAAGGTAGTAAGACGACGGAGGATTTTTTCGTACATTGTACGTTTTTTAGACACAATAGTACTACCGTAGTTCTCCAAACAATATTCAAAATAGGTTTTTATCCTTTTTTGAAATTTTTTAGACAAGACAATCTTCATACTCTTCTATCATTTTATCAATTTCTGCCAAACTTTCATCAAGGGTAACACACTGCCCTGCACGCATTTCTGCTTCAATTTCTTGAAGTTCTTTGTAAGCCTCTTCGGGGGTTTGCGGTGTGGGGAAATGAAGGTCTATTTCAACATCGTCATCCTCGTCTTGTTCTTCTTCCAAAACAGAGTCGGTGAGTTTTGAAATGAGTGTGAGTTTCTCCTTTTTGGTAAAATTGCGGAGTATGTTCCAATATTTGTCTACGGCATCTGTGCCGGTATGTTTTACTGCTGCTTCCATAGTAATTTGTTTTCTGCAAATATAACTATTGTTTTTATTTTTTGCAAAAAAAAATCGCCGATAAGAAAATCCTTATCGGCGGTTTTTTATCAACTATTAAATTATGTTTCTTAGCACAATCCCGAGAAGCCCATAAATGCCAATGCCAAGATTCCGGCGGTGATGAATGCGATCGGAACGCCTTTCATTGCGGAGGGCACTTCGGCAAGTTCCAACTGTTCGCGGAGACCGGCAAAGATTACAAGTGCAAGTCCGTAGCCGAGGGCGTTGGCAAGGGCAAATACTGCTGCTTCGGCTGCTCCGTAGGCGGGTTCGCTTACTGCAAGTATTGCTACACCAAGCACTGTACAGTTGGTGGTAATCAAGGGGAGAAAGATGCCGAGCGACTGATACAGTGCGGGACTAACTTTCTTTAACACTATCTCTACCATCTGAACGAGCGAGGCTATCACTAATATAAAGGTGATGGTCTGCATAAACTCGATGTGATACATATCGAGGAGTTTCTGAATGTAGAACGTTACCAATGTGGCAATTACCATTACAAAGGCAACGGCTCCGCTCATACCTATGGCGGTTTTCACCTTGTTGGATACGCCGATAAAGGGGCAGATTCCAAGGAATTTGGCGAGTACAACGTTGTTGACAAATATCGCCGAAATTATGATCAATAGGTATTCCATAGTTTATTCCTCCTTTTTGTATATTTTTTTGCTAAGAAGATTTGCTCCGGCGATAAGCAGTCCGAGAACGAGAAACGCTCCGGGTGCGAGCACAAAGCCTATGATGCCGTCGCCTTCGATAAACTTCAATCCAAAAATGCTGCCGCTGCCGAGCATCTCTCTTGCTGCGCCAAGTACTGTGAGAGCGAGTGTAAAGCCAAGACCCATTCCCAATCCGTCGAGAGCCGAGTCTATTGCGTTGTTTTTGTTGGCGAATGCCTCAGCGCGTCCAAGCACTAAGCAGTTAACCACGATAAGGGGAATGAAAAGTCCGAGCGAATCGTAGAGGGCGGGCACGTAGGCTTCCATCACCAATTGCAATATTGTTACAAGCGAGGCTATCACCACAATGTAGGCAGGTATGTGCACATTGTTTGGAATGATGTTTTTTATAAGCGAGATTATGATGTTTGACAGCACCACCACAAACATAGTGGCCACGCCCATACCAAGTCCGTTGATGGCCGATGTGGTAACGCCCAACGTGGGACACATACCCAATATCAGCACCAACGCCGGATTCTCTTTGAGAATGCCTTTTGAAAATATTTGAAACTTGCTCATATTGTTTCGTTTTAAGATTCGTTAGTTGAAATTAGTTTTGCGGCTCTGCCTGCTGTGTGGCTCCGCTTACGGCTTCGGGTTTTGCACCTTTGATATAGCCCATAAAGGTTTTGTAGGCGAGTTCCACTGCGCCGGTGTATGCACGCGAAGTAATTGTGGCAGCGGTGATTGCGTCTACGTCGCCACCGTCTTTCTTAACAGCGAGTTTATACGATTCGGGGTTTTTGCCGTTGAACTGCTCTGCCCAATTCGACTTGCTTTTTTGGCTTTTGTCGCCAAGTCCCGGGGTTTCGTTGAGCGATACCACCTCGGTGTTGAAGATTGTGCCGTCGGGCAATAAGCCTACAAGCACCTCGATTTTGCCGCCGTAACCTTTGTTGCTAAACGACGAAACTGCGTAGCCCACTGTTTCGCCGTTTGATTTGGCGGGATAGCAGAGCAGCGAATCGTTGTCGGCCGAAACTATTGTAAATGCCTCGTCTATTGGCGAATTGTCGAACTGAGGCAGCACTTTTGATACGGTTTTTACCTTTTTGGTTTGACGTGCGTTGTCGATAACGGGTTTTGTGGCATTGTATACGGCCGCCACTCCCGCCGAGCATACCAGCGCTATGCCTAAGAGCACCAGTACCATACTTAATAATGTAGGATTTTTCTTGTCCATCTTTATTTGGTTTTAGGCGCGCCGAAACGTGCAGGTTGAAATTTCTTGTTGATTAGCGGAACAACTGCGTTCATCAGCAGGATAGCGAAACTCATTCCTTCGGGATAGTTGCCCCAAAGACGGATGATGATGGTGAGAAGTCCGATGCCCACGCCGAAGATAATCTTGCCGGTGCTGCTCATAGGCGATGTTACATAGTCTGTTGCCATAAATATTGCGCCGAGGAGCAAGCCGCCTCCTAAGATATGGTAGAGCGGGTTGATTTCAGATTCAAACATATTAGCGATAACCTCTATTTTCCTACCAAAGACGTATCCTTCTGATGAAAGCCATCCAAGAGTAGTAAGTAAAGCCACAGTCGCAATTATCGAAACAGGAATATGCCAAGTGATAATCTTACGTGCAATCATATAGATGCCGCCGAGGATAAGTGCGATAGCAGCCACCTCGCCGAGAGAGCCTCCCGTTTGTCCAATCATCATATCGAAGAAATTTGCGTTTTCACAGATAGAGAGGTTTCCAGCCTTGATAGCGGCCATCGGGGTTGCGCCTGTAACAGCGTCTAAGTAACTCAAACGGTTTTCGATAGGCTTAGGCCACGAGGTCATCTGCACGGGGAACGAAATCAGAAGGAACACACGAGCCACAAGCGCGGGGTTAAACAGGTTGCAGCCCAATCCGCCGAAACACA
>JAGCVU010000226.1 GCA_017962175.1 Bacteroidales bacterium
GTAGGAATTGAATATTGCATTGGTAACAATCAGTACTGTATCAGGAGACCCTCGTGTGGATGCTCGGCGTAGCGACGGCGGGCAGTATCAACGAAGGTTTTGAGTCTTTCGGATTTGAGGATGCCGGGGGTGAAGGATTTCCACGACGAATCGGCGATTTTTTGGATTGCGTCGGGGTCCTTGTAGAATTTTGCGGGGATTTCGCAGTCGATGGTTCCGCCGCCGTAGTTACCCGCCGACGTGCCAGGGCAGTAGTTGTCCATACGGAGGTTCACCTGTTTGGTGAAAAACTCTATCGTGAGCACGTTGAGGCCGAGATATGTGCTTGAATCGCCGTTGCGGTCTATCTCAAAATCCATCGGCAGGAAACCGAGGTGATGCTCCTTGGCAAATTGCTCGGCGTAGGTGTCGAAGTCGCCACGGACAATCACGTGGTTGTGGTGCAGGTGTTTGTGCGCCTCTTTCGACACGCCTATTTCTTCTACCGACGACGCTATCGCCAATTCTTCCAAATGCGGCATACGCTCCAAAAAACCTGTCTCTACGCGCTTGACGCCCTCGTCGATTTTGAACCAAAGCGACTGTTTGCGGAGCAAATGGGAATCTTGTTCGTCGGCTTTGAGTATTTCGCCGCCGTATGCCGTCACCCAATCTTTAAATTCTGATATGTTCATATTTTTAGGAGTTTTTATGTATTAGTTGTTGTCCTCGATAAAAGCCAAGAATTATTTCTTTTGGACAAATATAATCATTTATTCTGAAATCAATCGCCACCATCCCGAAAATTATTCCTATCTTTGCCGAACACAAAACACAATCCGCTATGACCGAAAGACATCCGTTGAAACCGTTTTTGCCCACAGGCGCAAAAATCCTGATGTTGGGCAGTTTTCCGCCGCCGATGAAGCGTTGGAAAATGCCGTTCTATTACCCTAATTTTCAGAACGATATGTGGCGCATATTTGGTATTGTATTCTTCAACGATATCAACCATTTTATCGACGTCAGCCAAAAATGTTTTAAACAACAGCAAATAGTTGATTTTCTTACAGATAACGGCATTGCAATATACGATACGGTGGTAACTGTTGAGCGTGCCAACAACGATGCTTCGGATGCTAATCTCGATATTTTGGAGCGTGTGAACCTTAATGAAATTCTTTCGCAAATTCCTGACTGTAAGGCGATTGTTTCCACAGGCGGAAAGTCGGCGGAGGTGGTTTCAGAGATTTTGGGCGTTAAGAGTCCTGAAATAGGCAGTTTTGTGGAGACTGAATTTTGCAACCGCAAAATAAGATTTTATCGTATGCCGTCGTCGTCGAGGGCGTATCCGATGAAGGTTGACAAAAAAGCCGAAATTTACAGCGTATTGAAAACCATTCTAAACCATTGATTTATGATTCATTACGTTGAAAAACCAATAGAGCGAAGCCGTTTCCGAAGAATTTTGGGACGTGAATTTTATATTGCCAAAAGGTTTTTGAAATGGCATTTTTCGGGAACAAAATATTCAAAAATCCACCAAGATATAAATTTCAAAGATGTTTGGATTGAGCATCGTTCTACACTTTTGCGAAAATTGAAAGATGTGGATATGTATCTGCAATACAACAAGATAACCAATCTAAAACTCGCCATTGCAAACATCAACGGCGTGGTGATAAAACCCGGCGAAGTGTTTTCTATTTGGCGAATGGTGGGACGTCCTACCAAGCGCAAGGGCTACAAAGAGGGAATGATGATTCACAACGGAAAGGTGGCAACGGGCATCGGCGGCGGACTTTGTCAACTCGGCAACCTGATTTATTGGATGGCGTTACATTCACCGCTAACAATCAAGGAGCGTTGGCGGCATAGTTTTGATGTTTTTCCCGACGTTAACCGAACAATTCCGTTTGCCTGCGGTGCCACGCTTGCTTACAATTATATCGACCTGCAACTCGAAAACCGCACCGACATCACTTTTAAACTAAATCTTTGGCTCGACGATGAATTTCTCCACGGCGTGTTATCTGCCGACCGTCCGCCCGAAAACAATTATGAAATCATTGAAACCGACCAACGTTTTGAACTTCAATGGTGGGGCGGCTACACCCGTCACAATCGCATTATCAAGCGCGTTACCAACCGTCACACCGGTGAGCAATACGAAGAACTCGTGTCGGAAAACAATGCCATTATGATGTATAATCCTATGTTGAAGGAGTGAATTATGAAACAATTGTTGCTTTTTTTTGCGGTTTTGATGTTGCTGTCTTCGTGTGCCAGCAAAATGCCGCAGTATACCTACGAACCGGTGCCTTATGAATTAGGTGTGCCTTTTTTCCCCGATTCTGTGAATATTCCAGCCAACAATCCCATGACTGTTGACGGCGTTACGCTCGGACGCTATCTTTTTTACGACCAACGTTTGTCGGGCGACCCCAAAAAGCCGATGAGTTGCGCCACTTGCCACAAACAGGAACATTCGTTTGAATGTGGCACAGAGCTTTTCCCCGATGGTCGCCCCGTTGGAAATTCTGGCAAGAAAACTCCAAACGTGATGTTGTCTTTGATTAACCTTGTGTGGAACAATTCGGGCTATTTTTGGAACGGCTATGTAAATAAAGAAAGCGGCAAAAATATCGAAACCACTGTGACAATGGCTATTACTGCACCTCACGAAATGGACGGAGATATCAACCAAGCTGTAAAACTGATAAAAAAAGACAAACGTTATCGTGAACTATTTTACAAAGCCTTTGGTACAGATGAAATTGATATAGATTTGATTTCCAAAGCAATAGCTCAATTTGTACGTTCAATAGTAAGTTTCAATTCTAAGTTCGACAGGTTTATGGCAGGGGAGGAGCAACTCTCAAAAAGCGAGATGCGCGGACTTATGCTATTTACCACCGAAAGGGCAGATTGTTTTCACTGTCATGGTTCGCCCGCATTGCCATTGTGGACAAACAATCTGTTTATGAACAACGCCAAAGATATAGATTTTGAAGGTCAAAACGATCGATCTGCCGTAACTCAAAATCCTTTGGATAAAGGCAAGTATCGTGTGCCCACCCTACGAAATATTGAATTTACAGCGCCATATATGCACGACGGACGTTTCAAGACTCTTGATGATGTTCTTGAATTTTACAACAACGGTCTTAAACGTTCGCCCTACATCGACCCGCTATCCATCAACACCAATCACGGCGGCATGCACCTTAGCGCACAAGATTTAAAAGATTTAAAAGCATTTTTGCTAACATTGAGCGATACGGCGTTTTTAAAGGATGAACGGTATGGCAATCCGTGGAAATAATTGTTTTTGTTTTGTGAATTATTTGTTTTATTTTTGCATTGATAAACTAAAAATTAATTTAAAAAAACACAAACTATGAAAAAAGTATTATTTGCAGTATTAGCTGCGTTGTTGCTCGTATCTTGTAAAGATGACGAAGAAAACGGTGGTTTAATTGTGGATTGGAATCCGATTGAAGTTAAATTTTATGTTGCTGATTATGGACTGCATACTAATTATGTGTCTTTTAATTACAACGATATGATTTATACCACCACCCTAACTTATCGAGGTAAAACCTATTCGGTGGAAAAATCTTTATCAAAGTATTATATGCCTACTTTTAAAGGTTTACATGTAGATAGCTCAGCCATAAATCAGCCATATTTTTGTTTTGGTCAGTTAGACGGAGCCGACAATTACGACGATGATTTTATTATTACTTTTGCCGATGGATTTACCGACACCATTCATTTTAAACGTGTTCATAAACGCGATTTAAATGTTGAGGACTCTTGGACTCTTAATGGAAAAAAGCGTGATGGTGATTATATAATTTTATATCGTCAACAGCAAGAAGATGGTAGTTTAGTGAATTTGCATTTAGACTGGGAGTAAAATCTAAAATATCACCTCGTCCATTACTATATCCCATTCCTCACTTGGTATATTGTTAATGTTTTGAAAATCAAAGCAAATGCCCATTTTGTAGGCGTTAGAAAGATGTGGTAATAGCTTGTCATAATATCCCTTTCCTCTGCCTAATCGGTTGCGGTTCTGGTCGAATGCCATGCCGGGGATAAGGGCAAGGTCTATTTTGTGATAATCGGAGAGGGGAAAATTTGCGCCGGTGGGTTCGGATATATTGAATGAGCCGGTGGTCATAGCCTCAAAGCCGGCAAAATGCCTTAAAACAAGATTTTCGCCGTCTACAACAGGGAGGAGAACCGTTTTGCCGGCGTTATAGGCGGCTGAAATAAGTGGAGTAACGTCAACCTCGTCGGGCAGGGGACTATACAATAATATATAATGCGAAGCCCAAAACACTCCGTCGTCGAGAATAGAATCGCATATTTGGCGCGACATGGCGGCTAATTCAGCCGGTGTATAACTTGCCTTCAGGCGGCGAATTTCGGCGCGGAGAGCTTTTTTATCCATTGAGATAGGGTAGTGGTTAGTATTTTTTAAACCAACTTGCAATCTTCATTTTGAGCACGCCCCAAACTGCCTCGCCGAAGATGCCTCCGCTCATTTTGGATGTTCCTTGTTTGCGGTCGGTAAAGATGATGGGCACTTCCTTGATTTTGAATTTCTTTTTCCAGGCGGTGAACTTCATCTCTATCTGAAAACCGTAGCCTTTCATTTTAATTTTGTCTAAATCAATGGCTTCTAATACTTTGCGAGTGTAGCATACAAATCCGGCGGTGGTGTCCATAATTTTCATGCGGGTAACTATGCGCACGTACATCGAACCGTAATACGACATCATGATTCTGCCCATAGGCCAATTTACCACGTTTACGCCCGAAATATAGCGGCTGCCGATAGCCATATCAAAACCGTCGTTGTGGCATGCGTTGTAAAGGTTTATCAAATCCTCAGGCGGATGCGAAAAGTCGGCGTCCATTTCAAAAATATAGTCGTAGCCGTGTTCGATACTCCATTTAAAGCCGGTGATGTATGCCGTGCCGAGACCGAGTTTGCCGCTACGCTCAATGATATTAAGGCGTTCGGGAAAATCTTTGATAAGATTCTTAACAATATCCGCAGTGCCGTCGGGCGAATTGTCGTCGATGATAAGAATGTCGAACGGTTCGGGAAGTTGAAATACTACGCGAATAATGTTTTCGATGTTCTCTTTTTCCTTGTATGTTGGAATTATTACTACTTTGTTGTACACGATTCTCCTCTGTTTTAAAATTCAAAAAATGTCTTTTGCTTTTTTATAATGCTACGGTAAACAATGCTACCGTTGAAAATTTCGTTGTGGTAATATTTTTTTGCAGTTTTTTTGAGTTTTTTGCGCTCGGCTATCAGTTTTGGTAATGAAGCATAGAAAGCCAAGTGAGCTTTAAATACTGCAAAGAAAAATTTGAATTGTAATTTGCACAAATAAACTGCCGACGACATTCCGTCTAAAATCATTCGCACCCAAAGTGTGGGTATGAGACGTTTTGGCGGAAGATTTTTGTACATCATTTTTAGGCAGTTGCGATAGTTGAGATATAGTTTTTGCGGATTGCCTTGCTGCAATGTGGCTCCACCAAGATGGAAAACTTCGGCTTCGGGACAATAGAGAATGTCCATTCCTAAGTTTTTGATTCGCCAGCAAAGGTCGATTTCTTCCATATGGGCAAAAAACGAATCGTCGAATCCTCCTAATTGTTTAAATATCTGTGCTTTAACTGCCATAAATGCACCTGTTGCCCAAAAAATTTGATTGCTTTTTACGGTGTTGTATTGCCCGTTGTCTTGTTCCACATTATCGAGAATGCGTCCACGGCAAAACGGGTAGCCGTATCGGTCGATAAATCCGCCCGCTGCACCAGCATATTCAAACATTTCGGGTTGACGAAGCGATTTAATTTTGGGCATTGCCGCCGCTGCATTCGGGTTGCTTTCTAGTAATGAAATTAGCGGCGTTACGGCATCGGAACGCAACTCTATGTCGTTGTTGCACAATATATAATAATCGCTGTTGACTTGTTGAAGTGCAAGGTTGTAGCCTTGGGCAAAACCGTAGTTTTGATCAAGGGTTATTACCCTAACCTGCGGAAACTCTTCGGCAAGCACTTTCAACGAATTGTCGGAGCTGTGATTGTCTGCCACAACTATCTCACATTCGGCGTTTTGTGCATATTTTATCGCCGTAGGAATATATTTGCGGAGAAGTTCTTCACCGTTATAATTTAATATAACAACAGCGGTCTTCATTTTAATTCTTTTCGATTATCTCAGCTTTTATGTCGGGTATTTGTTCCACTGGTTTGGTTATCTCTTTAATTTTGTCGCGGAATTTGTAGGTTAAAAAGATAATGGTTAATCCCGATATCATTAAACAAGTGGCAATTATTTGAGCCTGAGTAACTTCCATTCCTAAAAGGTTGAATTTATTGTTTACCCTTATCGACTCTATAAGCAAACGTTCAATGCCTTGTAATGTTAGGTAAATGCCGAACAACATTCCGGGAAAATTTATTTTCTTTCTGATAATCATTAATATACCAAAAATTATCAGCATCATTAGTGTTTCGTAAAGCGAAGTGGGATACACTCCATCGGCAAGCACGTGGCAATGACTTCCACCGCAATCCTCAATTGGAACACCTTGATTTATAACGTTGTGGGGAAATTTGTAGCTCCAAGCCCATTCGGGTAACCAACTTGGGCAAGGATTGTTGTTTACCACGCCCCAACATCCATCGCCTGAAATTTCGCAACCTACGCGACCTAATGCGTAACCCATTGCTATACAAGGTGATGCGCAGTCAAGAGTGTGAAACGAACTGATATTATTCTTTTTGAGGTAAAGTGCGCCGGCAGTACCGCCAACAATAAGTCCGCCAAAGAATGTTAACCCACTGAAAGAGAATAACTCACCAATAGGGTCGGCAATAAAACGGTCGAAGTTTTCTAAGTTGTGGAATATTTTGGCGCCGAGTATACCGAAAATGCCTGCCACTACCAAGAGATTTCCTGCCAATTGGTGTGGCATTTGCTTAACTATCACGGTTTTTGGCTTTGCTAATTTGTTTTTATCTTTGTCGTACCAAGTGTATGCGGCAGCAATTAATCCGCAGATGATACCTCCGCCCCAACTGCCACGCGGCGACAGCAAAAATTCTTGTGCATTAGCCGAAAATTCGCTGTAATTGAATATCACCGCCACCAATTTGTAACTAATAATAAAGGTGATAAGAAATGAAATAATTAGTTCCTTAGGTGTGGCTTTTTCACCGATTTTGTCCACTTTGTAGAGCGGGCACATCAGACCTTCGCGTTCTTTGCGTTGGTATTCCAATTTCATTATAAAAGCGGCTGTAATAAATGCCACAGCTACAAAAAAACCGTAAGTTTGTATCGGCAAAGGAACATTTACACCGAAAACATCACTTATAAAATCGCTTAAAGTAGCGTAACTCAGTATTGTAAGATTCATTTTTTTGTCGTTTAAAATATTTGGTAAAATTAGAAACAATTTGTTATCGTTCCAAAATTTTTAGCAAAATTTAAATCGAAGGCGTAATAAAGACACGCCATGAACCTTCTTGCATACCTTTTTCAACATAATGCTTTTCTAAAAGTTGCTCTATTAGTTTTTGTACTGCCGACATGCTGATGTTTGTTTTGCGTTGAATTTCAGCCATTGTCAACACAGGTTCTGTTTGCATCAAATTTAGTATATGACTGAAATTTGGTGAACGGAACTTGATTTTTTCACCGTCGTACCACCATGTATCTTGGTCGTGTTCGGTAATAAAACAAACATTGCCGTATATTTCTTGTGCAACGAGTTTTTTGAAATATAGCATAAATGGCTTAATTTCATTAATTTGTGCGTGTGCTCCATTGGTTGGAACAGAACCCACAATAAGGTCGGCTTTGTGTAGAGCCTCTAAATATTCATGTTTGAGACGGCTGCGGACCACAATCATCGGGTAATTGTGTCGAGCAAGGATATAGTTTACCAAAAGTCGTGCAATACGTCCGTTGCCATCTTCAAAAGGGTGTATGCGTATGTAGCGGTAATGGAATAGTGCCGCAAGTTCAACGGGCGAAAGTTTTCCTTCTTTTTCCGTTTGGTTGTACCAATCCACAAGGTCGGTCATTAGTGCGGGCGTTTCTTCGGGTGATGCATATTCAAATCGATCGCCGTAACGTGTTATAACACTGTTGGGGCGTGTTTTGTATTGCCCGGCGTGTACTGTGTAGCTGGTTTGTAATCCACCTGGAAGGTTTTTGTATACTTTGTAATCTTCGCGTAGTAATGTCTTGTGTAATGTCCGTATAAAATTCTGAGTAAGAGGTTGTTGTGTAGTTGTTTCCTCGGTCATCATTTTAAGGCTTACGTTGCTTGCCGCCATATCGTGAACATCTTTGGCATCAGCCTCACCAATTACTTTACCGAACAAAAGCAATAGTTCTGTTTGTCCGTAAGTTAGAGTGTTGCCTTCTATATGATTGCTGTTGTAGTTGAAATCAACAGTAAATCTGCGGCTTAACCGTTGAATGTCTTTTTCTGAAAGAGGTTGTAGTTTGTTCCAAGCCTCTAATGATTTTTCTAATGTTAAGTATTTCATATTGTAAATGTTGGTTAAAAGGTGGTAGATATACCACCTTTTCGGCAACAAATTTACATTTTTTTTCTTATTACGCAAAATATTTTGTTTATTCAAAAAAACTTTTATAACTTGCCGAATAATTTTAAATCGTTTTAACAATGGAAGATAACGCAGCAGGATGGCTTATTTTGCATACCGAAGGCAAAGAGCCTCAGAGTTTTGCTTTAAAAGAAGGTCGTAACAGAATCGGCAGAAAAACTTCTCAAAATTTGCCCGACGTATATGCTGAGGGTGACTTATTTGTAAGTCGCAATCACGCAGTATTGGTGGTTAAAAAGAACGAACGCTCTGAATATGAGTATATTATAGCTGATAATACCGAAATTCAAGGCAATCCGAGTCTCAATGGCACATATATTAATGGCAACTCTGAGCGTCTCGGCGATAAGCCTATGAAACTTAAAGATGGTGACACTATTCAGGTAGGTATTACAAAGTTTGTGCTTAAGACAGCCGCAGTAGCCATTAACGCCGAAGACGCTATTAAACTGGCTGCTAAATTGGATTACACCACCACTGTAGAGTTTGAAAGTTCGATAGCTGTACTTCGCAAACGCTGCTAATATTCTTTAAATTAATTTGTTGGCAATGGTAAAAAAAATTTTTGCTACTGTCTGTGCTATTATTATATGTAGTTTTGCCATAGCGCAGACCGCTGTGATTTCGGGAAATGCCAAAAGCTACGCCGGCGACACCTTATGTATGTACGCCGTAACTGACTATATATCAAAAACCGAGAAACTTATCGCTACTGCTCCAGTGAATGCCGAAGGCGATTTTTCGTTTAAGATTCAAGGCGTGGACCATACTTTTATGGCATACATTGATTTAACTGTATTTAAAGGTGTGGTGATAGTACAACCCAAGGCCAATATTACTATTGGATTGCCTAAAAAACAGCAACTTGCCATCGAAGACCGTCTTAATCCTTATTTCAAACCCGAAAAGTTTTATGTGTTTAGCGTTAGTGCTTCGCTCGACGATTTGAATAATGCTATTCCAATGTTTGACCGTGAGTATAATCTTGCTCTCAATAAGGTTTTTTATTCGTTTCAAGGTGTATCTAAGGCTTATGTAGATAGTGTGGAAGCCAAAATTACTGCTGAGGTTCCCGCTAGCGACAAGTTTTTTACCGACTATCGTGAGTACAAATATGCTTTGTTTGACCATACTGCTTACCGTCGCAACAAAAACGATATTTTGCAAAAGCTCTTTACATCGCGCGATGTGCTTGTAAACAATCCTGCTTACAACGAACTTTTCGACGAATTGTTTGTGAATCCACTTTCTGGCGGAAAGGCTTCGGTTATTACTGTACAAGGCTTGTATGCAGGTATTTACGATAAAAGTTATCACACATTAAAACGTATTCTTTTGACCGATCCTGCGCTTTCGGGCAACGAACGTCTTGCCGACTATGTGATACTTAAAGGCTTGAGCGACAGTTATTATGCCGACACTTTTCCAAAGGAAAATATTGTGGCTGTGGCAGATTCGTTTGCCATAATGTCGAAAAATGCAGATTTTCGCCCCATTGCACAGCGATTGTCCGAAAAGTTTAAAAGACTTTTGACCGGTTTTTCCGCTCCTGATTTTTGTTTAAAAGATGTTAAGGGTAATGCTTTTACTCTCAGCGAACAGAAAAAATTTGTTTATATAACATTTTTTAATCCAATGAGTTATACCGCACAATCGGAGTTTGAGTTTCTTAAAAAGATTCGTTCAGAGTTTCCTACCGATGTGTTGCAGATTGTAACAGTGTTTGTGTCGCAGAGTTATAAGGAAATGGAGGAGTTTATGACCAAAAATCCCGACTGCACTTGGCCTGTTGTATGGTACAACGACAATACTCAATTGCTAAAAGATTATAACATAAGGGCTTATCCTTCGTATTATATGACCGGTCCTGATGGTAGATTGGTGATGAACCCTGCACCTGCGCCCACAGAATATTTTGAGGCAAAGTTTTCAAAACTTGTTAGGGATTGGAAAATTGAGCAGACTCGCCGTCAATATCGCGACGATGGCAAAACTCTCAGATAATGTCTATATGTATTAATGTGTTGCAATGCTTAATTTTTTAAAACAAGGACTGTCGAAATATCAAAAATCAAAACTCAACAAGATAGTTGGGCAGTTTTTGTTTTATTCTACCATAATCACCTTTTTTACAACGGTTTATGAGTTCGGTTTTCTTGACGAAAGTACCGACACCAGCCTTTTGCACAATTTTTACTACATATATCTGTTGGTATATTTTTTCAGTTTCTCCACCCGCATTCCTTCGATGTTTGAGAAAAAGAGTAAGATATACCTTATTATAATACGTATATTGTTGTTCGCCTTTTTGATATTTTACTTTTTTAATGTCAAATTTTTGTTCGACGCAGTTGATTATCACGGGTGGTTTTACAATCTTATTACAAGTCCCAATCTTGTGTATGTGCTTATTATTGCCATCTTTTTTATTGAGGTTAGCAAATCCACGTTTAAGGTGTTGGTTTTCAATATCACTCCTGAAATATTGTTTGCGCTGAGTTTCATCGCGTTGATATTTCTTGGAGCGGGATTGCTGATGTTGCCCAATGCCACTGTTACGCGTATTAAGTTTGTTGACGCACTTTTTATGGCCACAAGTGCTACGAGCATTACGGGCTTGCAATGTATTGATTCGGCAGTGGGTTTTACTTCGCTTGGACAAGGTATCATATTGGCACTCTTGCAGATAGGTGGTTTGGGCGTAATGACATTTACATGCTTTATCGTTTACTTTTTTAAAGATACAAGTTCGTTTAAGGCGGGTGCAATGCTCGGCAATATGACCGGCACTGAGCGTCTTGGTAATGCGTTTGCCACTATTCTAAAAATTGTGGCTTATACATTAACTATTGAGGCTATTGGTGCGTTATGTATTTTTCTTTCAGTGCGTTACGATGATGGTTTCCCGTCAATGTACGACAAAGCTACCTTTGCCATTTATAATGCAGTTTCGGCGTTTTGTAATGCCGGCTTTACAACGATTCCCGGCAGCATGACCTCAGATCTTGTAATGCACAATTATGCTCTAAAAATAATTATTTCGGTGATGGCAATACTTGGAGGCGTTGGTTTCCCGATACTTATGAATTTGCAAGATTCGGGTTCTAAGTTTATTGTCAACCTCAAAAATTGGATAGTTAGCAATATCGACTTTGTGTTTCAACCAACTAAATTTCGTTTTCATATTGGTTGGAAAGGCATTTCGTTTGTGCACCTTCCCCGTGTGGTAAATGTCAATACCAAACTTGCTACCATAGTGTCGATTGTGTTGCTGTTTTTTGGTACTTGTTCGTTTCTGCTGCTCGAATATCGCAATTCGCTCACCGCTCACGATGGGTTTTGGTATAAATTGATAGATTCGTTTTATTACTCGGTAATGCCCCGATCGGCAGGATTCAACGATAGCGACCTTTCGCTTTTTCGCATTCCTACTTTGCTGATAATGATGTTTTTGATGTGGGTAGGAGCGTCGCCAGTGTCAACTGGTGGCGGTGTAAAAACTACTACATTTGGTGTGGCATTGCTCGATATTTTTAGTATTTTGCGCGGCAAAGACCGTTTGGAAATTTTCTGTCGCAAAATAGCCAACAGCACTGTGCGTCACGCGTTTGCGGTAATTATGATTTCGCTTGCGGCACTTGGCGTGGGCACGTTTTTGCTCGTGATTTTTGAGGAGAACAATCCCGATGCCACGCTCTTAAATCTTGCTTTTGAATGTACCTCGGCATATTGCACTTGCGGATTGAGTATGGGTGTAACGCCCGAACTCAGCGCACCAAGCAAATATCTTCTTGCTTTTATGATGTATCTCGGCAGGGTAGGGGCTCTCACCATTGCGGCGGCGTTCTTTACCAAGGCTAAATCGCTCAAATATATGTACCCAAAAGAAAAAGTATATATCGGATAATTAATTAGTTATGAAAAAATATATCATCGTAGGACTCGGCAATTTCGGTTCGTCGCTCGCCATAAAACTTACAAATGCGGGCAACGAGGTTTTCGGCGCAGATTCGATTCTGAGCCGTGTAGACGCCATTCAAGAAAAAATAACGTCGGCGGCAATGCTCGACTGTACCGATTTTAACGCCATCAAGTCGGCGCTCCCTTACAAAGATACCGACTGCGTAATTGTGGCAATCGGCGAAGATATTGGTGCGTCTATTTTGGTAAACGCAACGTTTAAACAGTTGAATGTGAAGCGTATAATGAGCCGCGTGATTTCCGAAACTCACCAACGTGTGCTCGAAGCCATTGGCATTACCGAATTTGTTCATCCCGAAGAGGAAACCGCCTCGCGTCTTACCGAAGTGCTTTCGCTCACCGGCGCAATGGACGTTTACAGCCTTTTCGACAAGCACAAAGTGGTGGAGGTAAAACTGCCCGAACGCTATTTTGGCAAAAAGGTGATTGAAACCGACATTCGTCAAAAATACCACCTCAACGTGCTTACCGTAATTAAAAAAGTGCAGCACAAAACTCTACTCGGCAAAATCAAAGAGAAACAAGAAGTTTTAGACTACGTAACGCCGGATACTATTTTAGAAGTGGGTGATATTATTGTGGTTTTTGGTCGTTCAAGCGATTTGAAGAATTTTGTTAACGACTAATTTATCCAATAATTTGGATAATGCCAGCCACAATCATATAGAAATATATTATTTTTTTGAGTAAATCGGGGTTCACTTTGTCGAATACCCTTTTGCCCAAAAATATGCCAATAATAATTCCCGGAAGTGCCCACAATAGTCCGTAGCCCACATTTGAGGTTACAAATCCGTTGCCTGCACGGATAATCGACATATATATGTTGGTGATAACAAAATATGCCTGAGCTATGGCAAGGTAGTTTTCCTTTGTTTTTTCTGACGGAAGAAAATATGCTACTGCTGCCGGACCGTGCATTCCAAAAAGTCCGCCCATAATGCCCGACAAACTGCCTAACGGAATCTGCCATTTGAGTGTGGGCGTCACATTGTTTTGTTTTGAAAAGAAGAGAAAATATACCGCTAAACATATCAAAACGCTACCCAAGATTATTTCCAAAACTCTGTTGTCGGTGCTGCCCACAAACCTAATCGCAAAAAACGATGTGATACAAAATACCACAAAAATGCCTATTAAGTTTTTGATATGCAGATGTTTGTAAACAGAAATCAATACCAATGACGATTGTATCATACTCAAAAATCCACTCAAAGCGGTGGCTTCGGGCAGCGATGGAAGCAGATGCGGAAGTATTGTCATTATAAAAATGCCAAATCCAAATCCACATACCCGCTGTATAAAAGAGCCTGACACCGAAGCTGTTAGAATCAGAATGCCTGTGATGGTGGAAATCATTATTGCTGCTTTTTGATTGTAAGTTTGTTGAGTTTTGGTGCAATAATAGCAATATTGTTATTTATTGGCAAAAAATTGCATCCATTGGCATCGGTAACTTTTATCAGGTTATATTTCCCCGGAATATTGTCCATCTGATAATCCATATTGTCGGTCTTAAAGCTTTTTGCCTCACCGTCCAAGTAATAAAAAACTTCAAACGGAGCAGTTCCTGAAAGCATAACTTTGAGCGGTTCGCCGTAACAAACCGAGGCGTTGTCGAATTGAGCAAATGCCGTGCAACCTTGATTTTTTGCCATTCTTGGAATACGAGGGAAATAACCGTGTTTCAAACAATCACATTGTATTATTTCTTCTTTTATGTTTTCTGATTCTATTCCGTCAAGAACTATGAGATAATTTGTTGTATACTCATGTATGTATATCTTATTATCAACCCCTACTGCCATTTCCCAACACTGATTGCAAACAACATTATAACCATTCTTAGGTAAATCGTATATGACATCGGGGTTGTCTAAAACAAAATCAAAATCTTTATCATATCTGAATCCTTTTAGTTTATCGTCATCAATAATCAAAAAGTATTTGTCAGTAGGAGAAAACGACATTGTTCTGAATTTATTATTTTCAAATTTTTGAGCAATTTTTATTTTGCCGTTACTTTTGTCAAAGTTTAGGACATATACAATGTCATATGTAGTTGCAATTATTTGTGTGTTATCTAATGTATGTTCTATATCGAAAGAAGGTGTCACTAAAAATAAGAACTTATCTAATTTTAGATCACTAATCGCCCAAAGAACGTATTTTTCTGATGTTAGTTTATATGTCTCAATTTGGTTATCGCGATATGAAACAAGAACTACAAAGTCTTCAAAATGAAGAAAATCTAAAAAGAAACTATAATTCGTATTATGATAGATATATTCATTGTCTAGTTTTGCATTTTTGTCGAATTGGTAAATATAGAGTTCTCCTGAATAATTAGCACCAGTTTGAAAAACTGCGGCTATACAATATCCTCCTTGCGGTAGTTTGCAAGCTATAACATTTCTTGGATTTGGGTTATCAACTCTTACTATTTCTTGTTTGTCGCTATTTTTAATAACATAAGACGCTTGAGTCGTATTATCATAATAACCGTAAAGGAGCAATTTCCCATTATCATCGGAGAGGGAAACAGTATAATTGTTATACGCAGTGTTACTTCCTATTTCGTTACATATTACTGTAGCTGGTGATGTGTTGAAATTTAAAATGTTTCCATCACCAAGCAACCAATTGTTATATTCCTGTGCATTACTATTAGTAAAACACAAAAAGACTGCAAGAAAGATTGCAGTCTTTACAAAACTATTTTTTCTTATATCACTCATATTTATATTCATAATTTTATACTTTTAATATAAAAAAATTACTTCATCGTATTCACAAATCCATACCACACCAATCTATCTCCCCTGAGGGTGTAATCAGTGTTGTAAATGGTTATGAGATAGTTGTTTTCGGTGTTGTACCAACTACCGTCGGGATATTCGGTGGTGCCGTCGGAATGTTTTATTATAAAGGTGTAATTGTAGAGACCTTGTTTTAATAGCATTGTGCAGCGGTAGAGGTTTTCGGCTGAATCGAAAGTCATTTTGTTGGCATCCGAAAAACCATAATTCGACAATGCTCCAAACACATACACATCGCCGTCGGGTATGGGATGATATTTTAGGCGGAAATTTACCTCAATATAGTTTGATTCAAGGTCGCGGTTAAATCCTCGATCGTTTTTTATGTAGTATTGTCCGTTTAAATCCTCTTTAAATGAATAAGATACGTCGGTAGGGTAGTGCGGAGTAAGTGTGTAATGATAAATGCCGTTGTTATACTCTATTTGGTCGATTCCTAACGCTTTGAAATTTACATCTTTGGCATCGAAATAGAGATATTCGTTGCCGCCGTCAAAAATATTGCCGCCATCGTTTTGATGAAAACGGATATTGTAAGCATCTGTAAAATTGTATTCTAAGCGGTGACGGTGGTTGATGTCGCCATTTTGCATCACATACGTTTTTAAAAATCCGGCGGGATTGCTCATTCGTTCGCGGCTGTTGTCGATATTTACTTTAACTTGCTGACCTGTAATGGAATATTCCGAAAGAAACGGGCGTTCTACTTGCGCAGTGATTTTAAGTTGAGTTTCGGGTTCGGCTATCATAAACTTTTTTTGAAGAATGATTTCATCGGGTTCGGATTGGTCAAAAACATTGATGATATAATTGCCGCTGATTTTTAACTGCACATCGTCGTTGGGAATATCTATTATATAATGTGTAAAAGTGCTGTGGGTGTTAAATGAGTTTCGATAATTGTCGATGTCGCGATTGTTAAACCCATCGGCAAATTCGTAAAAATCAAGTTCATCGGGTTCAAAATTGGCGTTGCAATGCTTGATGGAATATCCCAGACGGTGGTAAGAATCGTTGATAACATCAAAACTTAGAGTAAGACTTTCGCCAAGTGTGCATATCGGCAATCCCATTTCGGTGCCTGTTTTTCTAAACTCCACTGTCTTAACGTCTTGAGCTTGATACTCGTCGGCAGGTTGTGCCAATGCCGGAGTTATGCTCGACAAAATTATAGCGGCAAATATTTTTTGTATATTCATATCCTGAAATTTATATCTTTGCAAAGGTTTATAAAATTTTAATTCTGACAAAATAATGAAGATAGTTTGCGACAATAAGGTAAGATTTTTAGATGGAGTATTCAACAATATTGCTGATATAGAGTTTGTTGCAGGTCGTGAGATTTCGGCAGACACCGTAAAAGATGCCGATGCGTTAATTGTACGCACTCGCACCATTTGCAACGAACAATTGCTCAAAGGCAGCAATGTAAAGTTTATCGGCACAGCCACAATAGGTTACGACCATATCGACACTCAATACTGCGAACAAAACAACATATTTTGGACCAACGCTCCGGGCTGCAATTCGGGTTCGGTATGCCAATATATAGTTTCTGTATTAACTTGTATGGCAATACATTACGGCTTTGAACTTAAAGATAAAACCATTGGCGTAATAGGAGCGGGGCATGTAGGTGCAAAGGTTATCAAAGCGGCCAAACAATTGGGAATGAATGTTTTGGTAAACGACCCGCCGCTGCAATTATCGGGCAATAAGGATTACGATTTTTGTTCACTCGATTATTTGTTGCAACAAGCTGATATTGTGGATATTCACGTGCCATATACCGCATCGGGCGAATTTGCTACACACCATCTTTGCAACGAGGCTTTTATTTCTAAAATGAAAGATGGAGCTGTGATTATCAATTCTTCGCGTGGTGCAGTGGCTGATAATCAAGCTGTTTTAACGGCATTAACTAACAACAAACTACTTACCGCCGTGCTTGATGTTTGGGAAAACGAACCTGATATTAATCGCGAATTGCTCAACCGTGTATATGTGGGCACACCTCACATTGCGGGTTACTCGGTAGACGGCAAGGCAAATGCTACTATGCAGATAGTGAGAAGTTTAAGCAAGTTTTTTAATCTTGGTTTAGACAATTGGATACCCGATACCCGTCAATATCCGGGCGTAAGTCTTAATTACGACCAAATGAATGATTATAAATTGGTTTTGCGCTCATATAATGTTATGTACGACAGCATTAAGCTGAAAACTTCGCCCGAAAAGTTTGAATATTTTCGCGAGAATTATCCAACACGCAGGGAAAATTTATAAAACCTACACAAAAAAACGAACCGTACAAGTGGTTCGTTTTTGTTAGGTTAAATAAATAAATCCAAAAAAAATAGTTTTAGGTCATTTGGCCTTAAAGTGTCGGTTCGGTTTGTAAGGCGCAATCAATAGTTTTGTTTAGTTTGTTTTCATTTAAATGACACCCAACGTGCCTAATACCCTAAGTAAAAAACGTATTATTTTTTATGTTGATGATGTAATTGGTTGATTAACAATATGATTGTTAATCGCCAAAACGCCATAAAATTCCGAATTTGAAGTGAAAATCGCTAATTGGGTAGCAATCGGCAGGGGCGTAATAGTCTTGCCATTTGCCATCGTTGATGTGTTCCCATTTGAAAAACATCAGCACGCCTCTGATTTTGATATTAGCGAATGCGTTGATAACGGGATATTCTCCGGTTTTGTATCGTCCGTTTCTATAGAATACCGATGTAGCAGGGCAATAGCCGTAAGAATCGTATTCGGTAGAGTATCTAACCTCGGCGCCTATTTGTGTCAACAGCACTTTGGGAACGAGAAAAAACTCGAAATATGTGGCGTGATAAAGTGCCAATGTGGGCAAGTTTAGAATATCGTTGTGGTCGGTATGCTGCCATGTAACACGGTTGGCAAATCTTACGTGCCATACAAAGAAATCTTTTGTAGCACTTATGGTTTGCACAGTGATTACCGAATCTTTGTTGCATTGTTCGGGCACTGCATCTTGGTTGAAGAATATGTAGTTGGTAAGCAGGTGGTTTGATGCCGACACTTTGAAATGCCATCTTGGCATACCAAATTCTGCGCCAATGCGTATTATCTGGCTTTTGTCAAAATTGTTGTTCCATTTAAAGTTGTTGCCGGCATAATGTTGCTCGTAATATGTGGGTTCAAGATTGTAAAAATCTACTCTTGCATCGATATATCCGTTGATGGTGTCGCTATTGCGCTTGTAAAGTTTGTAGCCGAGTTTGCCGTTGAGTTCCATGTCGCCAGACTTTTCTCCGGTGAGATACTGCTTAAAATCGGCACTGAGATAAAGACTTTTCGACTTGTTGTTGAATATTCCTGCCTCAAAAAATGTGTTTTGCAATGTTTTGGAGGCTGTATTTTCTATATAGTTGTTTAGAGTGTGGTATTTTTCGTGTTCTACACCGATGGCACCGCGCAGTCCGGGCGAAAAACCTCTAAGTTGTCCCTCGCATACTTTAAGTTGAAATTTGTTGGTTACTCTGCGGAAAAAAATCGAGTCGTATGTGGTGGGAGTGTTTTTCAAAAACTGCTTGTAAATTGTTGAATCCATATCATCGTCGGTGTATGAACGAAACTGTTTTTCGTAGTCAAACACGTAGTTAAATGCTAATCGTGGGGTGTAAATTTCGTTTCGAGTGCTGTCGTTGATGATTTGAAAATCTGTGCTACCTATCGAATATTCGCCTACGAGTCCCCAGTGACGGTATCCCCAGTAACTATCGCTTTTTTCCATTTTGGTGGTGAAGCGTTTGTTGGTAACGTCGAGAGTGTCGATAATGCCACCGTTTTCTTGCACTTGAAATTTGTTGAATTTATAAAAAGTGTGAATGCTGAGATGTTTGCCTCGGTAACTGATGTTGGGCGCAAACGATACCAATCGTGTTTGCTGGTGCGATAATCGTCCGGCGCTGCCATCGAGTTTGAGGTTAAAAGCCCAGTTGAGACGGCTGTTGACGTTTTGCGTGTGAGTAAAATCCACAATCTGCTCTTTTCTTGATTTTGGTGCGGTTACGTAGTAGAGCCACGTGTAAGGGTGGTTAACTTGGTAATACTTGGTGTTTTCGGGAACGTTCCAAAAATCGTTGAGCGAGTTGAAAAATATTATCGAGTTCCACTTGTTGATCGGGCGGTCGTCAAACACGTTTGATATGTATGGCGAACCTAAGTTTCCGAGGTTGGTGGTGGAGATGGTGTGCTTGTCGTTTTTGTCGTATACTTGAAAAAGGTGCAACGACGTGTCTTCTTCTAAACTGTAATCAATCGGACCAAGGTCTTTGCCTAATGTCCAGATGTTTACGCGCATAGGATAGTCTTTTTTGTCCTTGTCTTTGTCTTTTTTGCCTTTTTGAGCTTGCACGGCTCCCGACACAAGCATAAGTGCAATTGCCATCAAAATGCACTTGTATGCTGCACACATATTATATATGTTAGTCAATATTTTCATAGTTGTAACTTAGAAATTGTCGGACTATTGCCAACAAAATTTTTGCAAAAATACGTTTCAATCTTTAAATCGTCAAATTTAAACGCCTATAATCGTCAAAAAAAATGAATAATTAACCTTAAATAATGTTGTTTTTGCATTTTTGACGTTTGTAACCATCTTTTAATCAATGTAATGTAAAATAATGCAAAAATCTTTTCAAAAAAATTTGCAAGATATGGTATAAACACATTAACTTTGCACCCGAAAAAATTGGCCGAGGTAGCTCAGTTGGTTAGAGCATCGGATTGTGGATCCGAGGGTCATGGGTTCGAATCTCTTCCTCGGTACTTTTTTAAAGGTCGCTGCTGCAGCGACCTTTTTTTTTGCAATAAAGACAAAAATTTTATCAAAATTTTGATATTATCAAAATATAGATTACATTTGTAATCGAAACTATTATTTTTTCTGACCAAGATGAAAATTTTAAATTTGGCTCTGGCAATAGCCGCACCCGCGATGATGTCGGTAGGATTTGTACCGACTGATGAATTGCCTATTACTCCCTCTAACAATGTATTGTATACCAATATCATATCCATATCGCAAGGCCCGTTTAAGCTGAAAGCCCAGCCTTATTACGACTCGCTTTTCACCAAAAAAGAGTTGAAACAATTGAAAAAGGCCGAGAAATTGCGCACCAAATGCGATGACGCTCTTATAGAAAAGGCCGCTCTCGAAACCGAGGCGAATGACATTGAACGCGAAGGCGACAAGAGCGCCAAAACCGTGAAAAAAGTTGCTAAACTCCGTGCCAAAGCGGCAAGCAAGGAGTTGGATGCTTTAAAATCATTTGAAACTGCTTCAGCCACTTTCAAGGATATTTACTCATCAGAACTTAAAAACAAACTTGCCGACACTTCGTCGGCTCGTGCCAAGGCTGCTTACAACCTTTCTAAACAGGCTGATGAACTCTATTCTCTCGCCGAAAAGGAGAAAAAGCAGGTAAACACCGACAACGCTTTGCAGATTTATCGTTCGATGAATAATAAACTTACAAAAGCGATTGAATTACAAGAACTTGCATTTGCCGTTATCAAAAACGACCCACAAGTTGACTATACTCCGTATATTCAGAAAGTAGATCCTAATGCAATGCCTTCGCCCGATGGCAATGTGGCAAAAGAAGAGTTGCCGGTGCTTCGTGCTCCACAACATTACGATTTTGCCAACGACCAAAATATTTATCGCATACGTTACAGCCAGTTTGCCGACAGTTTGAAAATTTCCGATGCCGACAAGGCTGCAATGCAGAAGATGTTTGACGCTGAACAAACAGCTTCGCAGAATATGCTCAAAGCCATTAATCTTGGAAGTCACGCCGATACTCTTCGTATTTATGCTTCTGAAGCTCTTACTCTTACCGAAAAAGAGTATTACGAACAGTTGGCTCAAGAGGATGAATTGAACGAATGTTCGTCGCTTGTAAATGCTATAAATCAAAATGTTAAAACCAATAATGCTTTGTTTGAGCTTTATCAAAAATACATTCCCAAGATTCGCAAAGATAATCCCACTGCCAAGGCTTACGAAGATCAAGCTTTGAATCTTTACAACTTGTCGAAATCGTATGAGACCAACGCTGCCAAACAATATAGCAAGGTAGAAAAATACACTATTCTTTCTGAGGGTAATGAATTGAAACTTCAAGCCATAGCTAATATGGAAAACGCCATTGCTTCGTATCTTGGAACGCCCCTTTCTACCGATAAGAACATTGCTGCCAACGCTTCGCCCGAACGTCACAATGGCGAGGCTCTTGGATTTGATCCCAACGAGAACAATGTAGACGACGAACCTAAAACCAACGGAGGCAAGAAACCGGCTCAGCAAGGTGCCACAGTGGCAGATAATTCGCAGAACAATGCCGACAAGCCTGCTACCGATAAGCCAGCCGCCGACAAACCTGCTAACAACAAGTCTACAGCCGACAAACCGGCTACCAATAAACAAGCCACCAACAAACCTGCCACCAACAAACCTGCAACAAATAAACCCACAACCACTACCACAGCTTCTAATGCTAAGGTTAAAGTTCCGGTATCAACTTCTAACGCTCCTGCCATTAGCACTTGGTACTACACCAACGACGACCAGCGTTTGAAACCTTACACTTATCCCGCCGGAACGGTATTTACCGTTGAAACAGGTATTTACAAAGAAATGCCCGAACCGGTGGAATTCCCCGCTGTGAATGTATTTGTGGCAGAAAAGCTTAAGAATCAAAACTATATGCGTTATTATCTTGGTTCTTACAAAACTTACGATGCCGCATTGGCAGCACAGGCAATGGCCAAAAACGGAGGCTACAAATCGGCTACTTTAGCAGCATTTGTCAACGGTAAAAAAACTCCCGTTGCCACCGCCAAGGCTTCTGCCGAAAAACAGCAAGGTTATCAGTCGCAGGTACAACGCGAACTCAAAGAACTCAGCGCATATCAGCAGTTGTTTGAACCTCAACAGCCCACTTCAAACCCCGTTCAAGTGGTTTCGCAGCCTACAGGCACAACCGATGCACTGCCTCTCAGCAATATTTCGGGAACTGCATACGCAGTGCAAATTTCGTCGGTGCCCACATTGCTTACAAAATCGTCGTTTAATGTAAACCAATTATATTACGACCAAAACAATGGTGGTTTATATCGCTATTACACAGGCGTTTCTACCGATATGGGCATTGCCAAAGCAAACCTTGCTACTATGAAGGCTTGCGGCTACGAAGATGCCTATATTATAAAAGTGTCGAATGGTACAAATATGGGTCCTGTTTCGGGCAATAGTAATCCTCAAACCACATCAACCAGAACTATTTACCGCGTTCAGATAGGCGCATACAAATCTGCCTTGTCAAAAGACAGCAAAGCCAAGATGGAAAAACTCAAAAAGTCGTATGCTGTGCACACATCGCAGAGCGGCGCATACACAGTATACACTGTGGGCGATTGCGACACAAGAGCTCAGGCCGACAAACTTAGAGCCGACCTTGTAAAATTGGGTTATACAGAATCGTATGTGGTAACGTTTATCAACGGTGTAAAACAATAAAATTGGTTAATTTATGAACACTTATTCCATAATACTGATTATAGTAGGCGTTGTTGCTATAGCAGCGGTCTTTATTACTAATCTTTTGGTAAATGGCGATAAAGACAAGTTTGCCAAACAAGTGAAAGATTTGGGCTACAGCACTTGGAATCCTTATTTTAAAAAGGCGAAGGGAATGGAGCAGAAAGAACGCGCCAGATTTTTGGCTGTGTTGAAATGTACCAAAGACTACTCTATCAGTATTGATTTCAAGGAGGCTATTGAGATTGCCAAGTGTTCCAAAATATCTAATATCGAACTGTTTATATATAGTTACTATATTATTAATCAGGTAGATATGTCGTTTTCTTTGGAAATGCTCCGCAAAGTGGCGGAGATTCTTTATCAAAATTCTGAAGAAACCAAACCAGAGGCAGAAGGCGCATCGTCAACCACTCTGTCGAAAAACGACCAACGTATTCGTCAAAATGTGGAGACATTTGCACGCAGTTGGGCAGACCAAATCAATGCCGACCTCAAAATTAGTTACGAAACTGCGTTGCGATATATCAACGACAAGAAAGATTTTAGCCAACTGGTTAGTCTCGACATTATGGCAAAAAACGAGGGTCTCGATATCGAAGAACGTCCGCTTATCAACCAAATCGACGAGGAGGGCTTGAAACTGATAATCTACGCTATGATTCGCGCCAATAGTGCAGGCATTTTCCTCGACGACGAAAGCAGTTATCGTATCAATAAGGTTCAGAATATCAACGAGTACAAAGACGCTTTTAAGATTACCACCACACTGCTCAAAAACCTTTACAAAAACTATCATCGCGACGTTACACGTTTTACCAACGCAATGATACGCGCTCACAACGCACAGTTGTGGCTTAATTTCTCTGAATCAGATCTTTATGCTATATCCGACGACGATTTCGACAATCTGATTTCTAACCTTATCAAGGCTAAAAACAGCGGCATTGTTATCGACCCCAAGGATCTTATTCTTCACAATGTGTCGGGCGAGCAGATGAACAATCTGATTTCTGCCATTATCAAGGCAAAGGCTTATGGACTATCGGATCAATTGAATTTCAATGAATTGATGCGTTACCATGTTACCACAGGTTCCGACGTTATGAAATTTGTAAAATCGCTTCGATATATTCGCGAAAACGGACTTGCCAACGAAATCAACAAAGACGACCTTATTGAATATTCTCGTCCTGAGGCAGATATTTACGACTGTGTACAAGCTATGAAAATTGCCACCGAGATGGAACCCACCGAAGGTGAAAACGGCATCACACGTCGTATGGTTAAGAAACATTTCTTGGAGTTTGGCAAGGTGCTGGAAACTATCAAAAGCATTCGCAAGGCTCGCAAAGCGGGACTCACTCTCGATATGGCACTTGCCGGCAAAATTATCCGTTCGGGCAAATATTCATCTTTAGACGAGGCTATAGCTTGGGCATTGAAACCTCAAGTGGTAGAGGTAAAAGATTGCCTTACAATTGTTTGCAAATCTGGCGTTCAGATTACGCCAAAAATCAATATCACAGTTCGCGGCAAGATGGAACTTATTTTTGCCGGTTACGGACTCGACATTCTGGGCAAACGTATCAATGAGGCAGTGGTTACTAAACTTGAATCGTTCGATGATCACGAGTACATTCTCAAAAACCTTTCGCCCATTTCGCACGAAGTGCTGAAAATGATAAACGAGGAGGACGAGAAACGAGAAATCAAAACCGACCCCGAGCGTGCTACCGAATCACAGCTCAACAAATATTGCGCATATCAGCTACTTGATGTCAATATTTACGATTTGGAAATCGGTAAAAATATCAAATCAGAATTGGAACTTCGTCAGGCCGAAATTGATAGCCGCAAACGTATTATCAAAGCAGAGGCCGATCGCGCCAAAGCCGAAGCCGACCTTCGAATTGCTATGGTGCAGCAATACAAAGACGGCACAAAACCCAATTTCAACGAACTTCATAAGGCAAATCTGCTCAACGAGAAGCCAAAATCGATTGAAACAGGGTATGAAGGTACTGATTCATAAAAAAATTGAAAAAAAATATTAAAGATTACTATTTGTATAGTTAAATTATATATTTTTGTGAAATTATTATTTTAATTTACTCAAAAACGGACAAGATGACAAAGATTTTTTATACAATATGTTTGCTGTTTGCGTTGGTATTTATGCAAGCTTGCACTGCCAACGTAGAGGACGACAACGACTTATACCAGAATATAGAAACCTCTGAATTAGTTTCTGATAGCGTTTCCGACACTGCTGAAATCAATCCTGAAGGCAGCGTTTGGGATACTATTCTCGTGGTGCTTATTGCCCTTATGATAGCGGCTTCTATTGTGTATTTCTTTATTGCGCTTGTGCCGTTGAAACTGTGGTTTCAGGCTCGATTGTCAAAGGTGCGGGTGTCGTGGTTTTTGCTTATCAAAATGAAATGGCAGAACATTCCACAGTCAAAAATTCTTTACCTTCTTGTTAAAGCACAAAACGCGCACTTGAGTCTCGACCCAAAACAGCTTTGCGACCACTATCTTGCAGGTGTTGACATCAATGTGGTAGTTGATACCCTTATCCGCGCCGGCAACGCCAAGTTGAAAATTTCTGTTGAGGAGATGGCTCAGCAGTATCTTGCAAAGGTAGACGTTACTGCCATTATCCACGCCCTTATTATGGCTAAGAACGCCAAGATTAATGTAGACGTTACAGAACTTGCCGCTTATTATCTTGCAGGTGTCAACGTTATCGACCTTATCAAGGCAAAGATTGTGGCAGACAACTCCGGATTTAGCATTTCGCTCAACGACCTCAAAGAGCATTACCTTGCCGGTGGAAATCTTGAAAAAACTATTGAGGCATATATCTCTGCTAAAAAAGCAAGTCTTCCTGATTTTGAGTTTAAAGATATTGCAGCTATCGACCTTTCTAACCTAGATGTGGTTGAGTCGGTTAAATCGGCAATTACTCCTCGTGTGGTAGAAACCGACGGTGTACGCGGTGTGGCTCGCGACGGTGTGGAAATCACTATGAAAGTGAAGGTTACAATTCGTTCGCATATCAAAAATATTATCGGTGGTGTAAGCGAAGAAACCGTGCTTGCCCGTGTCAACGAGGGACTTGCCACTCAAATTGGTCTTGCAAAAAGTCACAACGAAATACTTCAAAACCCATATCTTGTTGCCGACAAGGTAGAAAACGCCAATCTTCACGAGAGCTCGGCTTACGAGATTCTCTCGGTCGACGTTTCTGACATCAAGGTAGGTAGCGATGTGGGTGCAGGTTTGAAATCTATCCGTGCTAAGGCAATGGCAGAAGAGGCTCGTGCCGAATTGATTCTTGCCGAGGAAAAAGTGCAAAAGGCTATGGCTTCAGCTTTTCTCGACGGCAATCTTTCGGTCAAAGATTACACCGACCTTAAAAACAAACAGGCCGACACTCTTATGCGTCAAAGTTTTGCCAAATTGGACGATTCTGGCAACCAAATTACCAAAGAGGACATTATGGAGTCGGAAGACGCCATTCCTTCGCTCAATGAAGACGAAAAGAAATAACCGTCGATTATTTCCCCAGAAACATAAACCCATAAAAAAAACCAAATGCTCGTATCACTACGAGCATTTGGCCAACAACTTTAAATTTTAAGAATTTGAGAAAAAGTGGGAGTAACAGGATTCGAACCTATGACCCTCTGCTTGTAAGGCAGATGCTCTGAACCAACTGAGCTATACTCCCGTTAGAGATGCATAATTGTTAATGCATAATTCATAATAGAAATATCCTTTTTGGTGGGAGTAACAGGATTCGAACCTATGACCCTCTGCTTGTAAGGCAGATGCTCTGAACCAACTGAGCTATACTCCCGTTGATAATGCATAATTGTTAATGCATAATTCAAAATATAAATAACCTCTTTTGGTGGGAGTAACAGGATTCGAACCTATGACCCTCTGCTTGTAAGGCAGATGCTCTGAACCAACTGAGCTATACTCCCGTTGTGAGTGAACGTCTTTTGCTTTTTGCGTTGCAAAATTACTTCTAATAATCCATATCTGCAAATTTTATAGCTATTTTTTTACAATATTTTTTGCGTAATATTTCAATTTATTGAATAATTGTTGGTTATGCTGTCTATTTCTTCTTTAATTTGGCTTTTAAATACTGTCCAGTGTATGAATCCTTGCATTTTGCTACCTCTTCTGGAGTGCCTGCGCAAACAATGTTGCCGCCGTTTTTGCCACCTTCAGGACCAAGGTCGATGATGTAGTCTGCCGATTTGATAATTTCGGGATCATGTTCGATTATTATGGCGCTGTTGCCACGGTTTATGAGTGCGTTGATGGCAGCCAAAAGGTTTTTGATGTCGTGAAAATGTAGTCCTGTGGTGGGTTCGTCGAATATAAACACGGTGTGTTCATCGCGTTTTTCGGTCAATAAGAATGTGGCCAATTTTATGCGTTGGTTTTCGCCACCCGAAAGTGTGTTGGAGGTTTGTCCCAACTTGATATAATCGAGTCCTACTTGGCAGAGTGCATTGAGTTTAGCGGTGATTTTTTTTGCCGACGGTGATGTCTTGTCTTCGCCAAAAAACTCCACAGCTTCGGCTACCGACATATTGAGCACATCGTATATGTTTTTGTCGCGATATTTTACATCAAGTACTTCGTCTTTGAATCGTTTGCCACCGCAACTTTCGCATACGAGGTAAACATCCGCCATAAACTGCATCTCCACTTTGATTACACCGTCGCCTTGACATTCATCGCATCGTCCTCCGTCGGTATTGAAAGAGAAATGTCCGGCAGTGAATCCCATCTGTTTCGACAATTGTTGCGATGCGTAGAGTTTGCGTATTTCGTCAAAAGCGCCTATGAAGGTTACGGGGTTTGAACGCGACGATTTGCCTATCGGGTTTTGGTCGATGATTTCTACATTGTTGATCAGTTTGATGTCGCCTTCTAATGAATCGTGTTCGCCGGGTTTTATTCCGGTTTCGATAAGTTGCTGAGCAAGTGCGGGGTAGAGTATACCCTTGATTAACGATGATTTGCCCGAACCGCTTACGCCGGTTATTACGGTCATCATATAGAGCGGAATGTCCACATTAATGTTTTTGAGGTTGTTCATTCTTGCTCCTTTGATGGTGATGCGTGGCGACGATTGTGGATTCCAAATCCGGCGTTTGGGTATTTCAATTATTTCGCGTCCGGTAAGGTATTTGGCAGTTAAGCTTTCGGCTTTTTCTAATTGATTTATAGCACCTTGAAACATAATTTCACCGCCGAAAACTCCTGCCTTGGGACCAATGTCAATTATCTGGTCTGCTGAGCGAATGATATCTTCGTCGTGTTCTACCACAATAACGGTGTTGCCCAAATCGCGAAGGTTTTTCAACACTTTGATAAGTTTGGCAGTGTCGCGAGTGTGAAGTCCAATACTCGGCTCGTCTAAAATGTAGAGCGAACCCGTAAGACTTGAACCGAGCGATGTGGCAAGATTGATTCGTTGCGATTCGCCGCCTGATAGGGTAGAGGAGAGACGATTGAGATTCAGGTAGTTGAGTCCCACATCGCACAAAAACTGTAATCTTGACAATATTTCTTTTAATATTCGGTCGGCTATATCTCGTTCTGTTTCAGTTAGTTCTATTGTCTTGAAAAATGCAAGCAGTTCGTCTACCGGCATTGTTACAAGTTGGTTGATGCTGCGATTGCACACTTTTATATATTGAGCCTCTTTTTTTAAACGTGTGCCTTGGCAGTCGGGACATTCGGTAACGCCTCTATATCGCGATAGCAGCACTCTGTACTGTATTTTGTAACTCTCTTTTTCAAGCATTTTGAAAAATTCGTTGATGCCGTAACTTCCGTTCCAAAGTATATCAATTTCGCTTTTCGAAAGTTGCATATATGGTTTGTGAATCGGAAACTCTTTGTAATGAGCACGTTCAAAATAGTCTTTAAACTTGTTCATTTGCAATCCGCTCCAACATTTGATGGCGTTGTCGTGAACTGAGAGACTTTTGTTGGGCACTACCAAGTCGGGGTCGATACCAATTACCGAGCCTGTGCCTTCGCAAGTGGGACAAGCTCCAATAGGATTGTTGAATGTGAATGTGTAAATGGTTGGTTCTTCGAACTTTATGCCGTCGGCTTCGAATCTTGTGCAGAAACTTTCGCGAAGAGTTTCGTCGCCGTTTTGTATTTCAATCATACAGTCGCCTGCACCCTCGTAAAAAGCGGTTTGAACACTGTCGCCCATGCGGCTCATGGCATCAGGACGGGTGCTACTTTTGAATCGGTCGATGAGTAGGTAAATCTCTTTGTGTTTTTTGCTAAAATCCTTTTGCTCAATAGCATCAGCAATGTTGATAATCTCTTTATTTTTACCGTCAACTGCCATCAAACGCGTTATTCCTTGAGCCATAAGTATTTGCAACTGCTGCTCTAAGGTTCTGCCTTCCGACACTACCACCGGTGCCAAAAGTGTTATTTTTGTGCCTTCGGGAAAACTAACGATTCGATTAACTACATCGTCAACGCTGTGACGTTTAACCACTTGTCCGCTTATGGGCGATATGGTTTTGCCAATTCGCGCAAAAAGCAGTTTCATGTAGTCGTATATTTCGGTAGCTGTGCCCACAGTGCTGCGGGTGTTTTTGCTTGTTACCTTCTGCTCTATGGCTATGGCAGGCGGAATACCTTTGATATAATCCACTTCTGGCTTGGTAATCCTGCCCAAAAACTGACGTGCGTATGCCGAAAGACTTTCCACATATCTGCGTTGTCCTTCGGCGTAAAGAGTGTCGAAAGCAAGTGTGGATTTGCCCGAACCGCTGAGCCCGGTGATAACAATAAACTTGTTTCTAGGTATTTCAAGTGATATATTTTTGAGATTGTGCAGTCTTGCGCCTTTGATAATAATGTTTTCTGATTCGGACTCAATGCCGCCCTGTTTTTTGTTTTCCATATTTGGTCTTATACAATTTTTGCAAAATTACATTATTTCTTGTTTTATTTCGGCTCTTTTTGTTTAATTTTGCCCATTATTAATAAAAAAGTAAAATTTAAGACAATGATACAACGTATTCAATCAGTTTATTGGTTTTTGGCTGCAGTGGCGGCTTGTATGATGCTTCCTTTTGAATGGATGCAGTTGATAGTTACCGATGGCGATTATGAGTTTGCCGCTTCGGGTATCAACCGCATTTCGGGTACTGAAATTCAGAATGTTATAAGCGGTATTCCACTAATAACTTATATTGCGGCGTTTGCTGTTTTTAATATTGTTATTATATTTTTGTATAAGAACCGTATGTTGCAGGCTCGTCTCTCCACCATAGCCATTATTCTTGCTTTGGGTTTGTATGGAGTAATTGCCTTTTACCGTTATATGTCGTTCAACGCTGAAGTGGTGGCATCAAATTTCAACTGGCCCTTGCTTCTTCCGTTGGTAGCATTGGTGTGCGATTTTTGGGCGCAACGCGGCGCAGTAAAAGACGAAATGAAGGTTCGCAGTTTGGATCGAATTAGATAACCATTACCGCATCAACCCTTCATCCCTCACAGCCATCAGCACTGCGCTTGCCGACACTATATAATATTGTTCGTTGTTGAATTTTATTTCAATAGCGCCGGTGCGTTGATACACGGCAAGGTCGCCACGCTGCATTTGCAGGGGAATAAATTTAAGTTTTTTCTCTTTGTTTTTCCACGGTTCGTCGTAATCGTCGGTGGCGGGGATGGGGTAACCGGGACCTGTTTTAATAACATATCCGAGACTTATTTTGTCGTTGTCGATAACGCTGGGCGGCAGGTAAAGTCCGCTCTCGGTCTTCTCCTGAGGGTATTTGGGCTTTATCAGCACCTTGTCGCTCATAATTACGAGCTGTTCTAAATCTTTTTCTTTTAAGTTTATGGTCATTTTTGCAAAATTTTTCGGAGCAAATTTATAAATTTGTCGCCAAATTCCTAATCAAAATTTTTTAAAAATGAGAAACCGTACAGGACAGATTTATACAGATGTAGAGATCACCAATGTGGCAGCCGAAGGTAAGGCTTTGGCCAAAATCGACAATATGGTGATTTTTGTTAAGGGCGTGGTGCCGGGCGATGTGGTTGACATACAGATTACTCACCGCAGCCGCAATTTCCGCGAGGCTAAGCCTATTGCCTTTAAAAAATATTCTGAAAACCGCGCTGAACCTCAATGTCAACATTTTGGTATCTGTGGCGGATGCGTTTGGCAAAATCTTCCTTACAATCTGCAACTTAAATACAAACAGCAGCAGGTGGAAGATGCTTTTACCCATATTGCCAAAATTCCTATTCCTGAGGTTTCTGCTATTCTCCCGTCAGAAAAGCAATATTTTTATCGCAACAAACTTGAATTTACATTTGCATCGTGCCGTTGGCTCACCGAAAACGAAATGGAAGTGCCCGACTCCGAAAAACAACTTCAGGGTCTCGGTTTCCATATTCCGGGACGATTCGACAAGGTTTTAGACCTTCAAAAATGTCTGCTTCAAGACGACCCTTCAAATCAAATTCGCCTTGCTGCCAAGCAATATGCCATCGACAATGGTCTCGAATTTTTTAACCTTAAATCGCAAGTAGGTTTCCTTCGCAACATTCTCATACGCACATCGTTGAGCGGTGAAGTTATGGTTATCATGGTGTTTAACGAGGGTTCTGCCGAAAAACGCGAAAAAATGATGGATTATCTCTGTGAGCAATTCCCGCAGATTACATCCATGAATTATTTCATCAATCCAAAACGCAATAGCGACTATTCCGACCTTGAATCGCATTGCTACCGTGGTAAAGACCATATCACCGAACTGCTTGGCGACCTTAAATTCAAAGTTCAACCCAAGTCGTTTTATCAGACCAATTCAAAGCAAGCATATAATTTATATAGTGTGGCAAAAGATTTTGCAGCACTCACAGGCTCAGAAACAGTTTACGACCTATACACCGGCACAGGTACAATTGCCAACTTTGTGGCTCGAAATGCTAAGAAAGTGGTTGGTATTGAGTACATTGCCGAGGCTATCGAAGATGCCAAGGTTAATAGCAAACTCAATAATATCGACAACACTGCTTTTTATGCCGGTGATATGAAAGATGTTCTTACTCAGGATTTTATCAATCAAAATGGCAGTCCCGATGTAATGATTATCGACCCTCCTCGCGCCGGAATGCACCCAGATGTGGTAAAAACTATTCTCAACGCCGCACCTGAAAAAATAGTTTATGTAAGTTGCAATCCTGCCACACAGGCTCGCGATGCGGCTCTTCTTCACGAACTATACGATGTGATTAAAATTCAGCCTGTGGATATGTTTCCGCAGACTCATCACGTTGAAAATGTAATACTTATGACAAAACGAAGCCTATGAAAAAAATCCTGTTGCTGATATCGTTTTTTGTATTTTGGATCGCAACTGCTGTAGCTCAGCAAGTTGAGATTTCGGGTACTCAGCGACGTTTATCTGGACGCAACGCCGAACTTGAGTCGCAGAAGGTGAAGATTGCAAAAACAATGACTATCGTGTCGGTAACAGGAAACAACAACGGCTTTTGGATTACGAAAAACGGCAAATCGGAAAAGGCTTTTTGGACCGAAAAACAAACAAGTGACGCTGTTGGCTACAAACTTTCCAAGGGCGAATATCAAGTGTTTCCAAATCTCAAAACCGATGAAAATTTGGCTACGGTAACTATTAAACTTAAATAGTTCAATGCGTTATATACTGCATATCGACCTCGATACTTTTTTTGTTTCGGTGGAACGTTTGCTCAATCCCGAACTTATTGGCAAACCTGTATTATGTGGTGGCACTTCAGAACGTTCGGTGGTGAGCACGGCAAGTTACGAGGCTCGCAAATTTGGCGTTCATTCTGGTATGCCTATGGTTACGGCTCGGCGGCTTTGCCCTCAAGCGGTGGTGGTATATAGCGGACATAAAATCTATTCGCATTATTCTCAGATGGTTACCGATATTGTGGAGGCAGAAGCTCCACTTTATGAAAAAGCCTCTGTCGACGAGTTTTACATTGACCTTTCGGGTATGGACAAGTATTTCAACGTGTTGGAATGGAGTCACAATTTGCGTATGCGAATCATCAACGAAACCAAACTGCCAATCTCGTTTGGACTTGCCCCAAACAAAACCGTTGCCAAGATAGCCTCAGCCAAATCCAAGCCAATGGGCGAGATTTTTGTGGATTATAATCAAGTGCAAGATTTTCTTGATCCGCTGCCTGTGCAAAAAATTCCCGGGGTGGGAGAGTCCTCTCTGCCAAAAATCAATAGTCTCGGCATTCGTACTATTAAAGACCTTCGACTTTATCCCAAATCCTTATTTGTGCGTACATTTGGCAAGTTTGGCGAAATAATGTGGCAAAAGGCCAACGGCATCGACGATACACCACTATGCACATATCGCGATCCAAAATCTATCAGCAACGAAACCACATTCGAAACCGATGTTTGCGATCGTCAAATTCTCACCGACACTATTATATATATGTGTGATACTCTTTCGCACCGTTTGCGCAAACTTGGCAAAAACTGCGTTGGCGTATCCATCAAACTGCGTTTCCCCACATTCAAAACCGTTGAAAAGAGCCGCCGAATATCGTCAACCAACTTTGCCGACACCATTATCTCCACTGCTCAATTACTCTTCAATCAATTATATAAAGGTGAATCAATCCGCCTTATAGGTGTTAAGTACGACATTTCAGACCAGACTGTGCAAAACAGCATTTTTGATTATTCGCCCAAAAAACAGAACCTTTACCGCGCCATAGATTCGCTTCAAGAAAAATTTGGTAGCGCAGTAATACAGCGAGGAAATACAATCTCAACCGATTCAGGGCAAAAATCGTTCGACCAGCATAAAGATTAATTAACAAACACAGCAAGATTGTCGTTTTCTTCCTCGGCGGCAGTTATCACATTGATAATGCGCTCCGAATATTCGTCGCCTGCTTTTACAATGTTAACAGCAGTGGGCACGGTAATGTCGGTAAGACATTCGTACAATGCGTCAAGATTGCCTCCGTAGTAATCGGGAAACTCAAACTCCTCAGCTAAATATTTGTGCATCTGTTCTTTGCCGGAGATGTCTTCAAAATTAAGTACAATTTTTTTCATATCAGTATAGTTTTTCAAAAGAGTTGTAATGGTCTTTGGTGTAATATATAAGGCCGTCGTCGCTGAACACAATTCGTTTGGCGTTGCGTCTGCCGCCCTCGTAGTCGATGTCACATTCATAATAATGTCGTCCCTTTTGTTTGGGCAATAGACCTTCGTAGTTTCCAAAATTGTCGCCACCAATGCTTTTGCCGGGTGCCACATCGTTGAGATTGCCCTTTTGACTTATCCATCCAAGCGCTGCAGCCTCCTTTTTAGTAATATAGTTTTTGGGCAAATGGTTAAACGTGTGGATATATAGAGCCACATTATCTTTGTCGGTATATATTCCGTCTTGGTCTATTTCTTGGGCAATGACTTCAACAGACCTAACGTTCGCATTTTCACTGCTTTTAGGGCCGCACGACATCACAGCCGTTACCGCCAACAACCAGAATATGTGTAATAAGTATTTCATAGTGTATGTATTTTGCTTTCAAAGATACCATTTTTTTTGTTACGTGTATTCTCATTTTGGCAAATAATAAACATATTTTTCTCTCTTTGTATAATACTCATTTACACCCCGTTGAAAATATTTTGAAAAAACATTCAAAAAAACACGTAAAAAATTTGGAAGTTGGTATAAAATGTCCTTACCTTTGCACCCGCAAACGAAAAAACAACGCACCTTGAAAAGTTAAAAGCTGAGGAAAACGAAACAGCAAAATGTTAAATTAAGTCAGAAAAATTTAACAGAAAAGAAACAAAAAATCCTTGGTTGAAAACAGAAATCTGCGTAACTTTGCACCGCGAAATTTGAGAAACAAATCTCGCACACGGACATTGAAAATATTGACAGGAAGCACAAGGCGTTAAGTCAGAGAAGTCTGACTGAAACGACTGGGAAAAAACAAAAGTTCCGACCCTTAAATTAGAAA
>JAGCVU010000227.1 GCA_017962175.1 Bacteroidales bacterium
TATGAGAGATACCGTTTTATGGCGTAAGGAGGCTAATATCGTAATGCTTCTGTCGCAGAGATTGAATATTTCGCCCGAAAGAGCGTTGGATGTTTATTATCACACCCGGGTGAATAAATATATGTCGTCGCCGGAATACGGTCTTCAACATATGAGCGACTTATATGTGGTGGAAGAAATTATCAACGAACTACAATTTGGATAAACTACTCATATTCAATATTTTAATTCATCAAATCACCACTTATTCCAAATTTTTACCCCTAAAAATCACCACTTATTCCACTTTTTCACCCCCTAAAATCACCACTTATTCCACTTTTTCGCCCCCAAAAATAACCACTTATTACACTTTTTCGCCCCTAAAAATCACCACTTATTCCAACAAAAAGCGGTGTACAAAATCACTTCGCACACCGCTTTTGATATGAATTATGGAAACAATTAAATCTATTTAACTTCCCAGATGTCGTTGGTTTCGAGGAGTTCGGCAAAGTTGTGGTATTTCTTTGCTGATTTTACTTCTTCAATTTGGGCGTTGACTGCGTCGTCGTAGGTGGGGGCTTCCACGTCGCGGATTACACCGAGGGCAATCGGGAAATCAGGTCCTTCCATAAGGGCGAGTTTCAATTGGAGGGTGTTGTCCTCACAATGTGCATCGTGAACGAGGATATCCTTTTCTGTGATGCCGTTTTCGCCAAGTTTAACCACCTTGATGCCGAAGCCTTCTTGCATAAGTCCGAACTCGTTGTTTTCGCCAAAGAGCATCGGTTTGCCGTGTTGGAGGTAGATGGCGTTTTTGGCGCGTCCTTCCTTGTTGTAAACCGAGTCGTGAGTTCCGTTGTTGAAGATTACGCAGTTTTGGAGAATTTCGCAAACGGCTGCTCCCTTGTGTGCGTGAGCGGCTTTGAGAATGTCTACTGTGCCGGTGGGGTCGGTGGCAACGGCGCGGGCAAAGAAATGTCCACGTGCACCAAAACAAAGTTCTGCCGGACGGAATGGGTCTTCAACTGTGCCGTAAGGACTTGATTTACTTACAAATCCACGGGGCGAGGTGGGAGAGTACTGACCTTTGGTGAGTCCGTAGATACGGTTGTTGAGAAGAATCATTTTAAGGTCGATATTGCGGCGGTTGGCGTGGATAAAGTGGTTGCCGCCGATAGCGAGACCGTCGCCGTCGCCCGAAACCTGCCATACAGATAGTTTGGGGTTAGACACCTTGCAACCTGTGGCAATTGCGGCAGCGCGTCCGTGGATGGTGTTCATACCGTAAGTGGCCATATAGTGGGGCAGACGGCTCGAACATCCGATACCTGAAATTACTGCTGTGTTTTCGGGAGCAACGCCAATTTCGGCCATTGCTTTTTGCAAAGAGGCGAGGAAAAAGTGGTCGCCGCAGCCGGGACACCATCTCGGTTGTCCTTTTTTGAAATCTGCTTGTGTATATTCGCTCATTTTAATTTTCGCTTTTAAAGGTTAATTATTTGTTGTACACTTGGTTGAAGTTTTCTACAAGTTCGCTCACTACAAAGGGCTGACCCTTTACTTCGTTGAATTGGAAGGGAACGAAATTGTCGATTTTCATACGCAGATATCTGGCAAACTGTCCGAGGTTCTGCTCTGCTACAACTACTTTCTTGAATTTTTTCAAAACCTCGGCTGTGTTTTTGGGCAGCGGGTTGATGTATTTGAACTGTGCGAGCGCAACTTTTTTGCCTTGTGCGCGCATCTCGTCCATTGCGGCGTGAAGGTGTCCGTAAGTGCTTCCGAATCCAACGATTAGGAGTTCGGCATCTTGGTCGCCCTCAACTTGGAGGTCGGGCACTTGAATGTTGGCAATTTTTTGAGCACGTAGACGGCACATAAGGTCGTGGTTTTCAGGGTTGGTGCTGATTGCGCCGGTCTTGTTGTCTTTTTCCAAACCGCCGAGAATATGTGTGAAACCTTCGCGACCCGGTACAGCCCAATATCTTACGCCGTTTTCGTTGCGCATATAGGGAGTCCATTTGCCTTTGAGTTCTTCGGGCACGTAAGGAATCTTTATTTCGGGATAATCCTTTAAATCAGGAAGTTTGAAAGCCGCGCTACCATTAGCCACGTATGCGTCGGTGAGGAGCACAACGGGAGTCATATATTCGAGAGCGATTTTTGCGGCGTCGAATGCTGCGTCGAAACAGTCGGTGGGAGAGGTGGCAGCCAAAACGGGCATAGGAGTTTCGCCGTTACGTCCGTAGAGAGCCTGCAAAAGGTCGGTCTGCTCTGATTTGGTGGGCAAACCTGTGGCGGGACCTCCGCGCTGAACATCTAATACCACCAACGGAAGTTCCAAAATCACAGCCAAGTTCATAGCCTCTGATTTTAAGCAAATTCCGGGACCCGATGTAGATGTGCAGCCCAAAGCACCAGCAAACGATGCTCCAATGGCAGATGCGCATCCAGCGATTTCGTCTTCGCACTGTACTGTGGTAACACCCAACGACTTATGTTTAGAAAGTTCGTGAAGAACGTCGGTGGCGGGGGTGATAGGATACGAACCAAGATAAAGGCGCAAACCTGCTTTTTCGGCAGCGGCTATAAGTCCGTAAGCGGTTGCCTTATTGCCAGTTATGTCCATATAGCGACCTTTAACTTTTTCCTTAGATTCAATGCGGTAAACATTTGCTACCGACGAGTGAGTGTTGTGACCATAGTCGTAACCTGCCTGAATCACCTTAATATTAGCCTCAGCCACGCCGGGTTTCTTGGCGAATTTTTCTTTGAGGAAATTGAAAGCGATATTGAGGTCGCGGTCGAAAAGGTAGCAAACCAATCCGAGGGCGAACATATTGCGGCATTTGAGGATGCTCTTGTTGTCCATACCCGAATCTTTGAGGCAGTCCTTAACCATAGTTGAGAGGGGACAAGCGATAACTCTGTCGGGATCGATATTCATTTCGGCTATCGGGTCTTCGGTAGCGAACTGAGCCTTTTCGAGGTCGGCCTTTTTAAAACAGTCGGTATCGATGATGATAGCGGCACCCGGTTTTGCATATTTATACTGAGTTTTGAGTGCTGCGGCGTTCATAGCCACAAGCACATCGCACTTGTCGCCGGGAGTGTAAACCTTGCCTGCACCTATATGTACCTGAAAACCTGATACTCCCGTGAGTGAACCCTGCGGAGCGCGGATGTCTGCGGGATAATCGGGGAAGGTGCTGATGCTGTTGCCAACTGTGGCAGAAATGGTGGAGAAAATGTTTCCGGCCAACTGCATTCCGTCGCCGGAATCGCCCGAAAACCTAACAGCCACACTGTCTAAGTTTTTAATTTCTAAATTGTTTGCCATAACTTTAATTATTGTTGCTTTTGATTGCTTGCCTTGTTTTTTTCACGCTGCAAAAAAATACAATTAATCTTAATAGAATGTTAAATATACAATTTTTTTTGAATATTTATTCAATTTACGAGAAATACGTAAATTTTTGAGGGAAAGAATATGGAGGTGCTTGTTAATCAACGAATTAAACGAAATACACAAATACAAGCATACTAATTCATTAGTCAACAACAAGTTGTTAACTAATTTGACGAATGGAACGAAGACATATTTATAGAAAGAAAGGGGAATAATTATGCAAAAAACGGATAGTTGATGTGGCGGGAAACTCCAAAATGGCGTTTGTCTTTTATCATTTTAATATGTTCTTCGGTAGAGATGGGATAGTCTTTCGACAAAGAATTTATCGATTTGATAAATTCTTTGTCTGACATATCCTCAACTGAATTTTTATTCTGAGAGTCCATAGTTGAAATTTAGTTTATGGGTGTACAAATCCTTCAAACTATCCAATAATACGACAGTTGAACATTTAACTGTCTGCGACAGGGCTTTCTGAAAAAGAAGTAAATGGGTTGCAGGGGTGATTAACGTCCTTGTCTCAGAAATAGCGTTAACGGTGTGTTAGAAAAATAGGATTGACGATATGGCTTATAGGGTTCGTATTCGGCGTAACTCTTATAAGGCAGATATTGTTTGTAGCCTTTGTACGGTTCATACGCCGTTGCTTTACTTACCGCCCCCTTGGCAAAACCACAGATATATCCATCGTGGTCGATAACCAATCCATCCTCATACCAACCTAAATGATTGCCATTGAATCCGTAAATACTATACACATTTCCTCTGCCAACTTTGAGATAGGCGACAGGTTCGCCATCCCAAAGATAAATTGGCAGTTCTCTATTATTGGCATCTATATAGGCTCTTGCCTCACCGTTTGCATCGAATAGAGATATTTCCTGTGCATTGGCAAATGCAACAAGGAATAATAATATAAGTGTTAAGACAGTTAGTTTCATAATGTATATAATTTATTGTAATTGAATGTCGTAAAATTTCCAATCGCTTGTACCCGGTTCTATCAAATCCATTTTGGTGGTTGATTTTGGTATTGGTGGAAAATACAAAGCGAAATCTTTGGCTTGGTCAAAGGCATAGAAATATGTTTTATCGGGATTAATACCGATACCTTCCGCTTTTGTTAAAAAATACTTTTTGCCATTGACATTAATGTAGGTATCTTTATCAATTGTTATCCATAAATAATACGTTCCATTTTTCTTATTTGTATTTGATAATTCTACAACTGTTTGAGTGTCAGAAATAATCACTTTTTTTATTACTATGTTATCACTTGCAATTTCCTTAAAATCGGGATATTTTATTACTATATCCGATGGTGAAATTATATAGGTTGGATGATATTCATCAAGTGCTAGGTCTTTTCGTATTTGCAGCATCTGATTTAGTGCCTTTGTGTTACCATTATCTAAGTTGTACACTTTTTCGAAATAGGATAACGCTTTAAAAAAGAACTTTCGTTCTTCTTGGTATATTTTGTTGCTTTCTGTAATGTTACTATTTGCGGAGTGGTCTAATAAATATCGTTCTTTATCAAGAATAATGCCTCTGGAATCGTAGAGCCATCCTAATTGTCCATAGGCGAATGCTAAATCTTTATTATTGTTGATAAGTTTATTGCAATATTGTTCGCCGAACTCAAACGCCTTTAAATATTCATCTTTATGTTTATTTGCATTTTGTTGTGTTTTCTTTATTTCTTGTTGCAATCGATACCAATCGGCGTTACTAATGCCTTCTCGATTAAATTCTCGTGTTAGAGAATCTACTGAAGATATTTCGGTAATATATTGTTGAGCCGAATTATAAAAGACATTCCCATAATTTTGCTCATTGACGGAATTGTTTTGGGCTGTGTTATTTGCATTATTTGTTGCTTGTTCCACTTTAAATAACCTCAATATATAAAACTGATTATTCGACATAGGTATAGTCTTAGTACTCAATTCTATATAAAAATTTGAATATACAAAACCTTGATATTCCATACCGTTTTCGTTGTCTTTTCTATTGCCTCGGAATGTGGCAAAAGAGTTTATATCATTGAAAATCTTGCTTTTAAATGTAGCCGGTAAGAAATAAAGAATCATTTTTTGATTATCGTTAACCGAAACAGAACCATTAACTGCCTCGTTACCACTTATATAATTCTTTGCGCCATTATTGTCGTGACTATACCTAAATCCATAAGTGCTAAGATAGTTAGCGATTCCATAAGAACCATTGCTATATGTATTTATTAGTCCTCGTATATCTATTGCCTTTGCGGTATTCTCCACTTTGCTCAGCATATCATTCAACCTATTATAACTATCTGATTCTTGCTGTGTTAAAGATAGTTTTTGTTGTTCGTAAATGCGATACGCCTCATTTAAACTATTACGCGAGTCAGCATAATTGCCGAGTTCATATTCTCCATAAGCACTTTTGACGTATGAATTAAAGGCTTTTAAATATGACCTGGTAACTTCATCCGTAGCATAGTTGTTTTGAGAATAATTGTTGTTATAATTATTTGATGGTTGGTAGTAGTTTTGAGAGTTTGAACGGCTTTTAGCGTTAGCAATTTCATTCTTCTTTTGAAGCAATGTATTATGGTCATAAAGGTGATACTGATATTGAGTGTTTAACTGAATACATTTATCAATCAATAGATTGGCATTTTCGTAATCACCTTGCCTCATAAAATTATTAATGCGTTCTAAGTTGCTCCATATTTGGTTAACTGCTTGATTATATGCGTCTGTCATTTGTCTGCCTTGTTCAAACAACTGATGTGCAGCACCTTCGTTGTAATGGTTGTATTGTTCCATTTGGAACTGATACTTATTATTCTGTCCCAAACAATTGACAGATGCCAACAATACCAACAATAATACTAATCTCTTTTCCATAATATCAAATATTTATAAATTACTAATATACATTTCAAATATCGACATTCGGAAGGTGTATAAAAACAGAAAAGCGCGTCTGTTTTTGTAGTTGTACTTTTAACGGAGGCCCTAGGAAGCCTTAACAAGAAAATACAACAAAACAGACCACGCCCTATGGATGGTCGGTCGCTGTGCTTATTCTCCCTTGTTACGTGAATTTCCTAGGTTCCCGTTAGGAGAAATAGAGCACAACTTCCGAATAATCTTTCAATTATTCACGGCGTTAGATTATTACCAACACCAATTTTATTATACGCAATTTTAATGCTTTTGAATTTAAAAATCAAGTTTTTTTGATGTTTTTATTCATTATTAATCCAAATAACTAATAATAAGTTTGTTGGATAAGATTTGTTCTTATCATCGAATCTTATTATCTTATTTCATTGCCAAAAATCAGCATCTGTACAGATTTTCAGAAACTGAAACGGCAAGGGGAGGAGGGGGAAAAAATTGTAGTGTTCTATATATAGAACAAAAAGTGGCGATTTTTGTTCTGTATACAGAACACGTGATTTACAACCCACGAGTGAAGTTGCCTCTGTTCATATCAATTATAATTTGGTCAAGAAAAGCGTCCGCGACATTGCTCATATCACTTTTGTCGTATATATAAAGAAACGATAAACACGTATCACTAACAGTGAGCCTAATAATTATGCGGCCTCCTCCTCGTTTGCCTTTCCCTTTTGACGAAAAAGCAATTCGTACCTTGCGCATACCATTCTGCAAATCTACTCCTTGGCGAGGTTCAGCGTATAACGATAAAAATAATTGCTTAAAGTCCTCATTTAGAGATTTATAACGTTTTTTTAAGCGTTTGAATGCACGGCAAAACTCGGATGAAAATTTAACATCTTGAATCATAGGCTGTCGATAAATCTTAATGCCTCCTCAACTTTCATCGGCTCCGAAATCTCACATTCTTTCTTTGCCGCCATTATTTTTTGGGCAGTATGATACGCCGCTTCTAAATCCAAAAGCAAATTCCACCGTTTATTGCTCATACGGACAACAACGTTGCGAGTATTTCTTTCTAAAACTGTATTCATCATATTTCTATTTCTTTCTCGCAAATATAAGCAATTATGTGAATAAAATCAATATATTCTCAAAATTATTCAAAAAATTTTCTTTGTAAGAAACAATATTATAATTTTGTACCACAATTTTCAAAATTCCTAATTATGAAAATTACAAAAATTCTAATTGAAAACCTGATTAAACTCTCGATGGGGAGGCCGGTGTCGTTTTCGATGTCGCGAAACGAAGTTTTTGGCGAACTTTTGGCGCAAGGGGTGGTGAAACACGTGAAAAGAGGTTGCCATAATTCGCTTTATGCCGTTGAACCTGAGACTTTTAGAGATTATATCGCACAGCGTTACGCCAAGTTAGACAATCTCGAAAATGTTTTACAATATTTCGACGATGTCAACTCCGCAAGTCAAAACCAATTGGCGTGGACCAAACCCAATGCCGACGAAAATCACCGTATCTTCTTCTGCGCCAACAAGTGCATAAATGCCAAAATTTCAGGCAATGAGTACATTATTCAGCCGTGCAACGATGTGGAAACTAGCATTTTACCCAATACGGCTCTCTCTCTGCCCGACGATGTTACCATTGTGGGCGTAATCAATAAGGAGGTTTTCAACAGCGTGTCAACGTTTTACAAGTTTTTCGACTCCACACCACACCTTTATATATATTGCGACGATTTTGAGATTGTTGCCAACTTGGTTAAAGGTCTAAAAAACAGATATATTCATTTTGGTAATCTCGACTTTGAGGAGATTGAACGCTATGAGTCAATGATTTTCAACGAGATAGGAGAGAAGGCAGAGTTCTTCCTCCCCGACGGTATGCGCGAATATATCAAAAAGGGTAACATCAAACTCTTTAAAGAACAATACCGTGTATACCGCAACGCAAAACTTAAAGATTTGAGACTCACGCCATTGCGTCAAATGCTGATTCAACACCAACGGGCGTTTAATATGAAGGGATACTTAGAACTGTGATTGAACACGAATTGATATTTTTTTGGACGAACCACCGGTGGTGGTTCTTTTTTTTTGGAACAAAAATTACAGCGAATTACCAAAAATTCAAGTGAATTTTTATAAATTAACCAACATAAATTATTGGGATACAGAAAATTAATTCATTTGAATTAATTTTAATTCATTTAAATTTTTGTTCAAAAAAAGAATACCGTCCTTGGACGGTATGAAAAAAACAACTCAATTATTGTTTAACTAACTCATTATCAGATAATAGTTTGATAAATTCGTTGTATGAAGTGATGTCATTCTCGTTTGAAGAAACAACTGATTGCTGTTTAAATATCGTGTAGAGGGTGTTGAATTTTTGTGTGCGGAGGTGGGAGAGACGGGATTTTTGCCACGGATCGGTGAAGGTGTAATCGTAGGTGTCGGCGGGGGCGGCGGTTGTGATTTCAACTTTCTCTTTATTAGTGAATTGGGGGAGAATTTCGGTGGTGAAAAATTCTGTCAGTTCGGTGTTGGGTTCTACAACGGTTATTTTTTTAACACTTTTTTTCTGCGATGCCATAAAGGGAAAATATCCCAAGCCGAGTCCGTGAACAAGCACGTAGCCACGCACATCTTCGATGTAGGGCATTGCACTATCTATATATTTGGGTGTCAAGGATATGGATTCGGTTTCGGAGATGGTTAAAACGGGGTATTCGTACTCGGTGGTAAAGAATCCTATCTGCGGAAATTCACGGAAATCTGATGACAGAACTGCATCGTCTATCACAAAAGCCTCGCAAGGTTGATATTTTTTTATGGCAAGAGAGATATTACCGACGGTTTTCGGAGTTAAGTGGATGGTTTTTAGGTAGATATCATCGGCGTAGTCTTTGGGCGAAAGGCTTCTGACCGAGGGTAGAAAATAGTCGTTGAACAGTTGTTTATGTATCTGATTTTGAGCGGTATCCAATCCACAGGCGGCAGACATCAGCATAGCAAACGCCATCTCCGATGACATTCCGTATTCCTCGCGCAATTGGTTGAGGGCGGGCAGGGTTACGTATGTGGAATGGTTTGCCACAAAATCGTTGAGCAACTGAGCCACTACACGGTTGATTTCCATTGTATCGTGCAGTTGCTCAATGCGTTTGCTATCTAATTGGTTTAACTTGATTTGCATATCAGATTACATTAAAATGTTTCAAGGCATTGTAAACGCCGTCTTCGTCTACCGTATTTGTAACATAGTCAGCCACTTGCTTAACATCGTCGTCGGCATTGCCCATAGCCACGCCCACGCCTGCGCAACGGATTATGGGAATATCATTTCCGCCGTCGCCAAATGCCATTGTTTCAGATATTTGGAGTCCGAGATGCTCAGCCATAGCGGTGAGACCCTTGCCCTTGTCGGCGAATTTTGAGGTGATGTCGGTGAACTCCGGATTCCAACGGTTGCTCATACAGCCGGGAATCTTGGGGAGGAGGTGTTTTTCGTGGTCGCTATATATAAAAGGTGTGATTTGAAAAATCCGCTGTTTGAGCACCTCTTCGGGAGTTTTGCCGTTGCGGATGTTGAAAATTTTGAGTTCCTCGTCGAAAATGCGGTCTACCACGGGCTCGAATTTTACCACGGCAAAATCTTTTTCGCCCATTATAATATACGGATAATCAAACTGTTGTGCATCGTTGATGATGATATCTACTTCGTTTGGCGGTATGGGGTGACAACTTACAGTTTCGTTGCCCACAAAACTTACAGCACCATTGTTGAGGATGTATCCGCTAATAAGGTGCTCAATCTGTTTTAGGTTGATTACAAACACCTTAGGACGACCGGTAGAGATAAAAATCTTGACGCCGTTTTTGTGCGCCAATTCCAATGCGGCAATGGTGGAGTCAGGGATGGTGTGGGTGTTAAAACTCACCAAAGTACCGTCGATATCAAAAAACAGAGATTTAATCATTTTGGAGTGTGTAACAAGAATTTATTTTTGGGACGAAACCACCTGGCGGTGGTTTCTTTTTTTTGGAACAAAAATTAAAGCGAATGAAAACGAATTAAAACGAATTAACCATATAGGTATGAAGGATTATGTGATAATGGATGCATCTCTTTGTCGAGAATTAAACAGGTGTTTGTGGTTTCATCAAAACCGTATCGTTCTCCTGAAAGACCGTTCTGACCAAAATTGATTAACAGTCCAATTGGTTTGCGAGTAAGCCGTAAATAGTTGAACAACTGCATTCTATGTTCGGGCAAAATGTTATTTACAGTTTTAAGTTCAATGCAAATATCATTATTGACCACAATATCCATACGGTATGTTTTTTCTAATTTCACACCTTTATAATAACAAGGAAGTTCAAGTTCACGGCTGTTAGAGATTCCGTTCATATCAAGTTCAAGACACAGACTTTCATTATAAATGGGTTCCAACAGACCACCTCCGATTGTTTTATGAACCTCCATCGCCGCTCCGATTATATTATAAACTATATCTCTATACTCCTCAAAATCAACCATTTTAATAAAAAATTCGTTTTAATTCGCTTTTATTCGTTTAAATTTTTGTTTAAAAAAAAAACATCTACCGCTTGGCGGTAGATGTTAGTAACTATCTATTCGTGTTTACTTTACGTTTTGTTTGAGCCATTCGTCAGCGCCGGCGGCGGCTTTGCGACCGTCGCCCATAGCCAAAATTACCGTTGCACCGCCGCGAACGATGTCGCCGCCGGCAAAGATGTCGGGAATATTGCTCTGATTGTTTTCGGGGTTGACGATGATGGTGCGGCGTTTGGGGTCTACATCAAGGCCTTCTACTGCCGAAGTGATTATAGGATTGGGAGATACGCCAACCGCTACTACTACGGCATCGGTGTCGATGAGATATTCGCTGCCTTCTACTGCAACAGGACTGCGGCGGCCTGAGGCGTCGGGTTCGCCAAGTTCCATCTTTTGCAGTTTGGTCTGTTTTACAAGGCCTTTCTCGTCGGCGAGATATTCCACAGGATTGTTGAGGGTAAAGAACTCAACGCCCTCTTGCTTAGCGTGATGAACCTCTTCGAGACGTGCCGGCATTTCGGTTTCGCTACGGCGGTAAACTATCATAGCACGCTCAGCACCAAGACGTTTGGCTGTACGAACCGAGTCCATAGCGGTGTTGCCACCACCTACTACCATCACGTTCTTGCCTTTGATCACGGGGGTGTCGTACTCGGGATCGGCTGCGTGCATAAGGTTTACGCGGGTGAGGTACTCGTTTGACGAGAAAATACCGTTGCTGTTTTCGCCCGGAATATTCATAAACCTCGGCAAACCTGCGCCTGCGGCAATGAAGAATGCCTTGAAACCACGTTCACGGAGGGTTTCGAGACTGATTGTGCGACCGATAATGGTGTTGGTAACGAATTTAACGCCCATTTTTTCAAGGTTGGAGATTTCGGCGTCAACAATCTTTTTGGGCAGACGGAATTCGGGAATACCATATTTCAACACACCACCAATTTCGTGAAGTGCCTCGTATACAGTTACATCGTAACCTTTGCGAGCCATATCGGCTGCCCACGCCAACGATGCGGGACCTGATCCGATTGCAGCCACTTTGATGCCGTTGGGTTTTTCGGTTTCGGGAACAGCCATCTTGCCCGACTCGCGTTCGTAGTCGGCAGCAAAACGCTCCAAGTAACCGATTGCAACAGCCTTCTTTTTAAGTTTGTCAACGTAGAAGCATTTGGCCTCGCACTGTTTTTCCTGAGGACAAACGCGTCCACAAACAGCGGGAAGGGTGCTTGTTTCTTTTATAGTAGCGGCTGCGCCAAGATAGTCTTTCCCTTCAATTTTTTTAATAAATTTAGGAATGTTAACACCTACGGGACAGCCAGTTACGCATTGAGGATTAGCGCAGTCCAAGCAGCGGCGGCTCTCTTGCAGAGCCATCTCCTCGGTAAGTCCAAGGTTAACCTCCTTGTTGTTGCTACGGCGTTCAACAGCGTCTTGCATAGGCATTTCAACGCGTTCGATATTAGTCCGGTCTTTTGCCGCCATCGATTTGCGAAGGGCTACTCGCCATTCTTCTTCGCGTTCTTTCTTATAATCTGTCATAATGTTTGTAATCTAATGTAAATGAATGCATTATTGGGCATTTTGATATTTCTCGAATGCCTCTTTTTCCTGTTCTTTGTAGCAGCCCATACGTTGGAGCATTTCGTTGAAATCTACCTTGTGGGCGTCGAATTCGGGGCCGTCAACGCATACAAAGCGTGTCTTGCCGTCTACTTTTACGCGGCACGCTCCGCACATACCTGTTCCGTCTACCATAATGGTGTTGAGACTTACTACTGTGGGTATCTGATATTTAAGCGTGGTGAGCGAACAGAATTTCATCATTATTGCAGGACCGATGGCGATTGCCAAGTCTACTTTTTCGCGGGCGATAACCTCTTCCATACCAACAGTTACAACGCCTTTTTTGCCGTAACTGCCGTCGTCGGTCATAATAATCACCTCGTCGGAATACTTGCGGATTTCGTCTTCAAGGATGATAAGGCTCTTGTTGCGGGCTGCGAGAACCGATACAACACGGTTGCCTGCCTCTTTAAACGCCTTAACGATAGGCAACAAGGGAGCAACGCCTACGCCGCCGCCGCAAGCCAATACTGTGCCGGCCTTGTAGATATGTGTGGGGTGACCGAGCGGACCCACAACGTCGTGGATATAGTCGCCCACATTCATTGCCGCTAATTTGTACGATGACACGCCAATGCGCTGAACTACAAGAGTTATTGTGCCTTTGTCGGTGTCGGCGGCCGAAATTGTGAGAGGAATACGCTCGCCTTTTTCGTCGAGCCTGACAATCACAAAGTTGCCGGGTTTGCGGCTGAGCGCGATTTCGGGCGCTTCTACCACAATTTTTACAACGTTTTCGGAGAAGAACTCCTTTTCTACGATTTTATTCATTTTGTATGTTTGTTTAATTTTTTTCGTTACCTGATCTGCGCTCCGAGGTTCTTTTCAAATGCGGCGCGGAGATTTTCCATTATTTTGTCGATTTGCTTGTCGGTGAATGTGGCTTCGGGGTTTTGGAATGTGAACGAAACCGCATAACTCTTCTTGCCGGCGCCGAGTTTCTCGTTTTGATAAACGTCGAATATCGAAACCTCTTTAAGATACTGTTTCTCAGTTTTTTGTGCAAGACGTTTGATCTCTTCGAAACGTACTTTGGTGTCGAGCAGGAGGGCAAAGTCGCGTTTTACTTCGGGATACTTGCTTACGGGTTTGTATTTTATCTCTTTGGGAATGAATTTCAATACGTTAGCCCAATTGATTTCGGCGTAGAACACTTCCTTGTCGATGTCAAACTGTTTGCGAAGTTTGTAACTAACACTTCCGAAGTCTGCTATTAACTCTTTGCCCATCAAGTATTTAATGCCGTATGCAAAAACATCGGTCTTGTCGGTTTCTTCGGTACGTAAACTGTCGGTGTTGTAGCCGAGACCTTCGAGAATGTTGTTGATGTAGGTTTTGAGATAGTAGAAAGTGGATTTCTGCTCTTTTGCAGCCCAATTGGCGGTTTGAACATTGCCCGAAAGTACGAGCATAAGGTGTGTTTCGTCGTAATAGTTGGCGAGATTTGCCTTGTTGTCGCTCTTTTTCAGACCTTTGGTCCATACGTTGCCAAATTCGTAAAGTCTGATGTCCTCGTTCTTTTGGTTGAGGTTGAACGCTACCGACTCCAATGCTCCAAACAGCAATGTCTGACGCATACAGTTCATAGCGGTGCTGAGCGGATTGAGCACAAGTACAAGATTTTCAAGCTTGTACGATGTCATATCTTTGTAATAGTCGCTTTGGCTGAGACTGTTGCACATTGCCTCGCAAAATCCGTTAGCGCTCAGATAATCAGATACTTTGTTGGTGAGTTTGGTCTTGTCGGGACGGGGCTGATATGAGAGCACCGAGTGAACCTCGTTAGGAATCTCCACGTTGTCGTAACCGTAGATGCGGAGAATCTCCTCTGCCACGTCGCAGTTCTGAGTAACGTCTACGCGGTATGTGGGAGCGTCAACTACCAAGTAGTCAGCGGTTTGCTCCACAATGTCGAAATCAAGGCTCTTCAATATTTCCACAGCCTGATTTTCGGGAATTACCTTTCCCACAATGCGGTTGAGGTATGCAAATTCTATCTTAATGCGCTTTTTCTCAACGGGTTGAGGATAAATGTCGATGATGTCGCTTGTAATTTCGCCACCGGCAACCTCCTTGATGAGCATTGCGGCGCGTTTCAATACGTAAACGGTCTGCGCAGGGTCGCAACCACGCTCAAAGTGGAATGCCGCGTCGGTATGAAGGTTGTGTCTTTTGGCTGATTTTCTAACACTTACAGGTGAGAAACAAGCACTTTCGAGAAATACGTTCTTGGTGGTTTCCGAAATTCCCGAATCCAAACCTCCGAACACGCCTGCGATACACATAGGTTTCTCAGCGTCGCAAATCATAAGGTCTTCAGCGCTCAACTTGCGGGTCTGACCGTCGAGGGTGACAAACTCGGTTCCTTCGGGCATAGTCTTCACCACAACCTTTCCTCCGGCTATCTTGTCGGCGTCGAACGAGTGGAGCGGCTGACCAATTTCAAAAAGAATGTAGTTGGTAACGTCTACCACATTGTTGATGCTGCGGATACCGATGGCTTCGAGGTCGCGTTTGAGCCAAGCGGGTGATTCTTTGATAGTTATGCCGCTGATGGTGATGCCGCTGTATCGGATGCAACGGTCTTGCGAAACCACCTCAACAGGAATATTGCGGTTTTTGTTGTCAATCTTAAA
>JAGCVU010000228.1 GCA_017962175.1 Bacteroidales bacterium
CCCTGTAATTTGGCTATTTCGCAAAGAATTGCGATCGGTGCATGAGTTTCAGGCCGACGCTGCAGTGGTAAATTCAGGAATTAATGCAAAAAACTATCAAATATTATTAATAAAAAAGGCTGCCGGCAGGAATTGGAGTTCAGTTGTCAGCAGCCTGAATCACAGTAACTTAAAAAACAGAATTGCTATGATGTCAAAAAAATCATCTAAATCGGCGGCTTTCAAGGTATTGCTTCCGATTGCAGTAACAGCGTGTCTTGCTGTAACATTCGCCAATTGCAACAACTCAATGTTAGCAACCAACGACGACAAAATTAATGAAAATTCTTTTACAAACGACAATCAACCGTATGTAATTGTAGAAGACATGCCTGAATTTCCGGGCGGCACGGAAGCCTTGTTGAAGTACATCGCCGAAAACGTTGTCTATCCTGAGCAAGCAAAGAACGACACAATCCAGGGCACGGTGTATTTAAAATTTGTGGTTGACAAAACCGGCAAGGTTACACAAACTGAAGTTATTCGTGGCGTTCACCCTCTGTTAGACGAAGAGAGCATAAAGGTGGTAAATTCATTGCCCGAATGGACACCCGGTCGTAAAAGCGGCAAAAATGTTGACGTTGCAATGCAAATACCCATCAAATTTCAAATTGTCGACTAACACGCTTGATTGATTCACACAAAAAAAACGGACTGTCGTTTGGCAGTCCGTTTTTTTTATTGCATGAGCAAATACTTAATGTATTTACTTAACATTGATCGTAAAGCTTTTGCGAACCATAATGCAGGTGCCACCATCGTCGCAAGCCTGACCCTTAATAGAGCCGGTAACGGTAAATGGAGTGCCATCGGTTGGTTTCACAATCATCTTAAATTGTGCTTTCTTGGCAAAAAACTTCTCATTCTTATTAAAAACCTTGCTATACTGCTCGGTAGGCTTAATAACCTCAACAATGCGGCTAACGCGAGAATAATCAGAACTTTCTGTTAATTCAATTTTTAATGGTTGCGCACCGCCTGCAGGATTATAAGGCGAATAGAGATGATAGCCATCAGCAATGTTGGCATTGAAAAAGAGTTCCACATTGCCGTTGTCTAATGGGTTGTAAGAGTATGTCCACGAAACCTTTTCGGTTTTCTGAGCCGATGCCACTGCAAAAGCAAGCACCAACGACATTAATAATAATAGTTTTCTCATAATTGTTATTTAACTTTCATTTTAGAAGAGATAATGCTTTTGATTTGGCTTTCTGAAAGAAGACCTTCTTGAACATCAACAGCATCACCAGATACCGAGGGGTTGAAAAACATAATAGTAGGTAGGCTTTCAACGCCGAACTCTTCGCTTGCGTTGGGACATTGATCCACATCTACGCTGAATATCTGAATTTTGCTGCCATATTGACCCTGAATTTTTTCAAGAATAGGACGAAGTTGTTGGCAGGGTCCGCACCATGTAGCGTTAAAGTCAATAATAAAAGGAGTTTGACATTTGATTTGTCCGTTAGAAATCACCTGCGAAGCAAAACTATTGTCGGTACACTCTACAATGCTTGAAGATCCGCCATCGTTGTAAGAATCATCATTGCCGTCGCCGCCATCACAGCCACCTCCGTTTTGACCTACCGAAGCGCAAATTTCTTCAATTTGACCAGCAAAGAAACCTTGGTCTACGCCAATTGCCTCCTCTATCTGAGCAAGCGATTCGTTATAACCGTCCTCATTTTTGGCTTTGTCGTTTACTTCAATCATATTGATTTCCAACTGCCAAGTACGTTCAAGGTAATTCTTTTGTTCTTGTGTGAGTTGGTCTTCGGGAATTTCGTTTTCAAAAAGTTCGTTATCGTAGCGTGATTGCGAGCAAAAGAACAAACCTGCTACAAGATTGGCCTTATTTTCAACGCAAAGATTGTCAACATTGCTCATCATATCATCTACAATAGGCTCAAGGTCTGTAAAATCATTTGCATCTGTGCAAGTTTTAAAAGTTGAAATAAATTCTTCAAAGATTGCTTCTTGGTCAAGATTGCCACCATCTTCATCGCCATCACTTTCGGCAGTATTTTTCTTGGGTTTTTGCAATTTTGCCTTGTTGAATCCTTTGATTACAGTACCTTTTCCGTTGCTTGAGTTAGACTCACCGCTAAAACAAGAAGAAAGCGCCAGCGATATGCAAAGCGCAAAAATTGAACATTTAAATAGTTTCATCATGTTAGTTTTAATAATATTAATAAATAAGTTTAAATAATCAATTACCAGTCGAAATCCTCATCATCGTCATCGTCGTCGCTATCATCATCGTCTACCACACGGCAGTAGCGTATTTTAGAATCGCTACACCAGATTGTGTACTTGTCGTCGCAACGGTCGATAATTTGGAAAAACTTTTTTGACGGACCTTCAATCACTTCGTCAATATTAAACGAAGTACCATCAATATAACCGCGATATTTAGCCACGGTTTCATCGTCTTGAATAATATCTACACGATGAGAATCTTTAACATAAAGGTATGTTGACGAATTAGAAAGGCGAGAAATATTGCCGGAGCGGTTAATATGCCCGTGTTCATTTTCGCCATCGCAAATCATATCAATTTTGAGTTTTTTGCCCGAAATGTTAATAAAATTTTCGTCATGAGCCACAATCTTGCAGAAACGCAAATATCCATCGCTACACCACAATACCACACGGTCGCCGTCTCTGCGGTGTACTTGAAGCCATTCAAGGTCGCCACGTCCGTGATCAATATCAAGTGTAGCACCATCATAAGAAGCATGATAGCGTTCGGTACCAGCCATTTTTTCCCAAATCAATCTACCATCATCGTAAAGGTAGAAATACTCAAGCCAATCGCCGTTATACATTGATCCGGTTTTAACAATTTCGCCATCGTCGTTGGTAGCCTTGCAAAATTTTACAAGTTTAAGTTTGGTTTTCTCCAACGAAGACCAGTTTTTTGAATTTTGAGCAAATATGCCCGAAAATGCAAACAAAAGTGCTGTTAATAATGTGATTTTTTTCATACTAAAAATAATTAATCTTTAATTCTTTTATTTAAACAAGTATTTCACAAATATCAGATTTTTTTTTGGATTAATCGATAAAAAAATTGATTTTGTTTCATTCACTTTGTTTTTTTTCTTATCTTTACAAACAAAAAAAACTTAATACCTTTTATATAGATGGATACAACCGTACTAAAATGTCCTAACTGTGGTACCGACCTGAAATTTACGGCGGAAACACAGAACTTTAAATGCGAGTTTTGCGGCTCGGCGTTTTCGCAAGAGGAGATTTTCAACATCACCAAAGACTCCGACCAAGACACCAAAACTCAGGGTCAAGACATCGAAGACCAACCCGAACTCAACCTCTTTCACTGTCAAAACTGCGGTGCTGAGATGGTTACCGACGAAAATACCGCCGCCACATTCTGCGTATATTGCGGAAGCACCGGCATTATGAAAAGTCGTTTGGAAGGCAAATTCCGTCCCGAACTCATTATCCCCTTTAAAAAGACCAAACAGGACGCCATCAACGCCTACAACGATTATCGCAAAGGCAAACACCTTGCTCCCGATGAGTTTGGCAAAAAAGAAAACATCGAAAAAATCACCGGCGTATACATTCCTTTTTGGCTTTACGACGGCAATTCGCGCGGAATGGTCAACGGCGAACGTCACGACATAACCACTTGGCGAAGCGGCGATTATCGATACACCAAAACCGACATTTACCACGTAGAACGCGCCGGCGACATCAGTTTTGAGAAAGTGCCCGCCGACGGTAGCAAAAAATTCGACGACGACACAATGGATTCTATCGAACCATTTGATTTTAACGAATTTCAGCCGTTTAACTATTCGTTTCTTTCGGGATATTTGGCAGAAAAATACGATGTTGGTCCCGAAGAAGACAAAGAACGCGCACAGCTCCGTATGGGCAACTCGCTTATGGCATCGCTCTACGGCACAATCAAAGGTTCTCTCATAGGCGCACAAGAGCAAAAACAAACCGTATTTACAGGCATACGATACGCCATGTTGCCCGTTTGGATGCTCAACACCCGCATCAAAGACAAAATGTACACCTTTGCTATGAACGGTCAAACAGGCAGAATCGTGGGCGACATTCCCATCGACAAAGGCAAAGCTTGGAGATTTTTCTTATTGCGCGTAATAATAGCAATGGCAATTGTCTGCGGGTTATCGTACCTATTATTTATGTAAAACCTAATAATCTGAAATACAATGAAAAAACTTAGCATATTAATAACGGCGTTGCTCATAACCCTTGCGGCAAGTGCGCAGATTACCGACAAAACGCAGATACCGGAAGTTACCCAAGATCAACGTTGCATAATGATTGACGCTGATGGCAACTTCGACGTTTATGACAAAATCAACAACGAATTGGCATCAGCATCGGAAGCCATTCAAGGCGATGTACTCGTAATTACCACACAATGTGAGGTTTACAACAAGTTTTTGTCAGACTTTTACAGTCAAAGTCCTTACAGCAACGATTGCGTAATACTTTTTCTAGATTATGTAAAAAACACATATCTCATCACCTCTGCCGGCGACATCAAAAATTACGAAGAAGACATCAACGCCAGCTTTGAAACCGCATTACAAACACTCTCGGATGATAGCACCGACGATGAGTTTTTTGAGGCATTCATAGAATCAGTAGTAGAGAATTGCGCCATTGGAGGACGTACATCCACATCCGAAGGTCACAAAGCTGCAGCCGTTGACCTTCCCGACGACAATTGGGGAAAATACTCCATAGGACAGCGCACCGAACAAAATCCATTGGTATTCAAATCGTTTCTTCAAGGAAAACTCACAGCCGAGCAATTGCGTCTTGCCCTCGAAACCCCATACGTAGACACCGCTGTAAAGGTATACGATGCAGCTGGATTGCTCACCGATAGCGAGATTTCAAAACTTCAAAGCCGTATTCATCAGTTTATCGACAAATATAATGTTGATATGGTTGTGGTAACGATCAATCACAACAACAAACAAGCGGGCAACGGCAACATTGCCACCGAAAACTTTGCTATGGATTTTTACGAATACAACGACTTTGGCAAAGGCCTACAAACCAAAGAAGGTTACGATGGAGCCATCTTGGTAATTGACATGGAAAACCGCAAATTCTCGATGCTCGACGTTGGTCAACCCCACGACAAATACCATGTGGCAGAATATAACTATCAGTCATACATTGAGAAAATGGCGCCAGACCTCACCAACAAAAATTATTACAATGCCATAAACACATTTATCAATGCATATGAATCAGACTACGAATACGAAATCACCTTCCCGTGGTGGAAATGTTCGATTTTCTCACTGATTTTGGGATTCATATTATTGTCGGTAGAAAAACGCAAATACAAAAACATCCGCAAGGCAACATCTGCAGCCAACTATGTAAAAGAAGGTTCGTTCCGCCTAACGGTAAACAAAGATACATTTATAAGTACACACACCACCAAAACCTACGACCCACCGCAAAAATCCTCAGGAGGAGGAAGCCACGGAGGCTCAAGCGGAAGAAGTTTCGGAGGCGGAAGCGGCAGTTTCTAAGCCACTCTGCAAAAAGCACATAAAAATAAAGCCCGATGTATTTACACCGGGCTTTTTTAATTTTAAGAATAATCAATCTTATTCGGGTTTGATAGCACCACAGGGGCAAACGTCGGCGCAAGCACCGCATTCTACGCATTTTTCAGGGTCGATAGAGTAAACATCGCCTTCCATGATAGCCTCTTGGGGGCATTCGTCCTTGCAAGTACCGCAAGCCTGACATTCTTCTTTTACAATAATATAAGCCATAATTGTATAAATTTGATTGTTTGTTTTGTTTGTTTTATCAGTGCAAATATACGGAGAAAAATGAAAATCGGATAAAAAAATGGGATTTTTTTTCAAGGAATGTTGTAATAAGGGCTCAAAGGCATTTTAAAGATATGCCGCAGTCCCTGTCATTGCATGAGCCGCCACAGGAGCGGTTTTACCCATAGGATAATGCTCTTTTTCGTAAGAAATCACAATATCAGACATTATCATAAGTTCAATGGCGTTTTTATCGTCGGGTGATGTAGTATCATCTACCAACGGCAAAAGTGTTTCTATTTTGTCTAA